>CAYWOZ010000043.1:4917-19724 GCA_964458675.1 uncultured Saprospiraceae bacterium | reverse complement strand
TCGGTTGCGGGGCCGCTAAAGCGCCAGTCTTTTGCGTTAAGTTTTTGAGATTCCCTGCCTTGAGGCTATAATATTGGTATTCCATGTATCAAGTATAAAAATATAAAGCAAGATAGGTTTATTTTTGAATTGGAGTGTGATGGAGCGTTGCTTGCCATTTTGGTCTGGGAGACCAAAATAACGAATGAACTGTCACACCCTTGTGACGGCAAGTAAATATTTTTGATTTGGGAGTGCCCCCTGACCTCCACGATGTTACGTCAGGGGTCGGGCTATTTCGGGGTACGCCATTCGGCTCCCGTCCTAGTATTGGGCGCATGGCAATGCGCCCAATACATCAGGACCAAGCCCTGTCTATCCCTCACTCGGGATTTGAGTAAAATTATAGACAGTCCTCCAAAATTTATATCTTACATGTATTCATTTCTATTAACTACTTTTTCGATATGCGTTTACTTTCAATTTCATTCTTTTTCTTTCTAATTCAGTTTTGTTTATTAGCGCAACCTCGTCCTGCCTTGATTATCCCCTTCGAGCAAAACGAAAATCATACTGCTACTTATCAGGAGGCGATTTCCTTTTATCAAACCTTAGCCAATAATTCTCCATTGGTCAATATGGTCGAAGAAGGATTAACGGACTCAGGAAAACCTTTACATACCGTCATCATTTCTGATAGCTCTATTCTCAATCGACAAGAAGCAGAACAAAAAAACAAAGCCATTCTTCTAATCAACAACGCCATTCACGCAGGAGAGCCTTGTGGTGTAGATGCCTCTATGATGCTCGCTAAAGAACTCTCTACTACGCATAAAGATTTACTGAAAGAAGTAGTCGTGGTGATTATCCCCTTTTACAATATCGGAGGTGTACTCAATAGAAATAGCCATACCCGAGCCAATCAAAACGGTCCGGAATCTTACGGCTTTAGAGGTAATGCGAGAAATTATGATTTGAATAGAGATTTCATAAAATGCGACACTGAAAACGCTCGTTCATTTGCCAAGTTGTATCAAAAGTGGAAGCCTGATGTATTCGTAGATAATCATACTTCCAATGGCGCTGATTATCAATACACCTTGACCTTGATACCTACACAGTCCGATAAATTAGCAGCGCCTATGCAAAAATACATGGATGAGACACTACTACCTTCTTTGTATGGGGCTATGAAAAAGACGCCTTGGGAAATGACACCTTATGTCTACGCACGTTCTACGCCTGATGAAGGTATCGCTGCATTCTTAGATTCTCCTCGCTACTCGAGTGGTTATGCTTCATTGCACTTTGCCTATTCTTTTATGCCAGAGACGCATATGCTAAAACCATTTGCTAGTCGTGTAAAGAGCACTCACACCTTTCTACACAATATGTTAGCGCATATCAAAACGCATAAAACACGATTGATGAATTCTAGAAAAGAAGCGTTACTAACTATTCAGAAAAACAAAAAACTCGCTGTAGATTGGTCGCTCGATCAAAGCAAAAGCGACACCATTTCTTTTAAAGGATATGAAGCTTCTAGAATACCAAGTAAATTCACTGGAGGGGACAGACTATATTATGATCATGAAAAGCCATTCGAAAAGGATATTCCATTTTTTAAATACTATAAAGCGACCCAAGAAGTAGATATCCCCGAAGCTTATATATTGCCACAGTCCTATAGACACTTGGCAGAGCTTATGCGAATGCATGGTGTGAAAATAGAAACCATGCAAACCGATAAAGTTATCGCAGTAGAGCAATACAAAATTGTTGATTTCAAAACGGGGACGAATCCGTATGAAGGCCATTACCTACATAGCGGGGTGAGTGTAGAAAAAAGCAAGACTTCTATCCAATACAAAAAAGGAGATTATATAATTTCTACGAATCAAGAAGCTGTTCAATATATCGTACATGTCTTAGAGCCTCAAGCCAAAGATTCCTTTTTTGCATGGAATTACTTCGACAGTATCCTTCAACAGAAGGAACATTTTTCTGCTTATGTATTCGAGGATAGAGCTTATGAATTGCTCCAGTCTGATGCCGAACTAAAAAAAGCATTTGAAGACAAAAAGGAAAACGAACCAGAATTTGCCAAAAACTCCAATACACAGCTAGACTATATTTATCATCACTCTCCACATTATGAAAAGACGCATAGAGTTTACCCTGTTGGGAGAAAGTTTTAGATTAAAGCCACTAGTTGTGTTAGAAAAGCACTCATTCTAGGGTACTTTTACCCAAAACTCTTTCTTAAAGCCCTGTTAGACTGTATTTTACCTTAAAAATGGCATAAATTGCAACGACCTCACATTAATGCCAATCTTGTAGATGTTAAGACGGTTTTTTAGAAGATTCGGCCTATTTATATTAAGCACCTAAATAACCTTGGCAATGTGGCCGCTGTGCCAGGCTACTCCTTAGGCTTATTTTTATCTACAGATAATAATTTAAGTAGTAATGATGTCAAGATAGGAGACTTGCGTACAGGAAAAATTTTTCCAGGTATTATACCCAACATTAATGCACAGCTGATAGTGTCTTCATTTGTAGCTAATGGTCCTTACCAACTCATCTTAAATGTAGATAATGAAATAGAAAAATCAAATGAAAAGAATAATGATACTTCATACCCTGTGAATGTGGCATCCCAAATGACTAATAATATTGGTGCAGATATCAACTTGAGTGTTGAACTCAATGAAGCCGTACAAAGTCAATTTGAGGCCTATACAATAACATATATTGCCACAAATGTAAGGAAGCTTTAGCAGCAGTAATGCTGGCATATATGTACCTGTTCCGACTGGCGTGGTTTATTCCGCTGATGAAGAGTTTGTTGCAAGCAAAGGTAGTCTCTCAATATACTTTGATGTCCTTCGGAGAGTCGGAGATCTTAATCCAGGCGAAAGTGCGGAGCAGACAACCACTTATGGGCACCTCTATTAACCTCTGAAAGAATGTAAATTTCATTTAGCTCGCGACCTACGAGACGCACAGAGGCCCGCCTGGATGACCTGTCGGACAGGGAGTTTAGCCTTAGCTAAGCGACAGATAAGCAACGAAGTAGTTCGCGAGGATAAGTGGAATAAAAAATTTACAATTTTTGATTACATCTTGAATGGGGTTAATAAAGATGCCCTTATTATTATATAAGCGCAAATGCCATCCAGCATACGCACAAGTAAAGTCTTTCTCAGAAGCAAAAGAAATCTACATTTATGACTTACTTAGTAATCAAGTAGTAGTACAAAAAGAAATATTAGCGGCTGGATACAATGAAGTTGTTTTGCGTACACAAGCGCTTCCTTCTGGATACTACAAGTGCTAATTGAAGATATAAGTATGAGGCTTGTTCCCACAAGATTCATTATAGATAGGTTGTAGCAATAACCAAAGACTTTTCATACAATTTATAATCCATTTTTAAAGAACCTGTGAACTTTGTTTGCGGGGCTTTTTTTATGAAAATTTTCATTCCCTCTTTAACAGTGACTCAATTTTTTCTTTGTGTATTCTAATTTCAGAATTTACAATATTCGTAATTTCTTCCTCTGTCAATTGTTCTGAATATAGTTTTTGATATTTTAACCTCTCTACAGTTTTTACTTCATATTTCATTTCATCGAATTCAACTGTGATTTTTGAAACAATATCTGGCACATTAATTTCTGGGCGGTTAAAGTTATTATAATTATAAACAAGGTCAATTTTGTTAAGCGTGGCGCTTATAAAGGAAGTTGTTTTTGCGGTTTGGAATACCCAAGAAGTTTTATCATCCACATAAACCTTATAATCACTATTAGCATAAAATTTTTCTAAGAGCTTACCTTTTTCCTTTAACTTTTGAGACAACTTTGAAACAGATCCATCAAAAATATTAAGTATTGCCTGTTTACTTTTTATGACTTCTGCAGATTGCGAAACGTTATCCAGTTTTTGCTCAAGTAAAGCAATCTCTTTATCAATATCATCTGGCTCTTCAATCGATTCACCCTTGGCCCCACTAATCATAATATCAAGAGAACGATTCAAATTATCTGCTATATACTCTATAAAAGGTTCTATAATATCTGCATCTGCTTGTCTTAAAACAGAAAAATAATTCTCTTTATCTTCTGTCTTAATAATCACTGGTGGATAATCAAACTGCATTAAGATAAAATTCATTAAAATTCTGGCAGAACGGCCATTACCATCATCAAATGGGTGTATTCTTATAAACTTATAATGAAACCTCGCTGCAAGTAATATTGGATTTAAGTCAGTCTTTTTTATTTGCTCACTATACCATTGTACTAGATCATGCATCTTAGCTGGAGTCTCCTCTGGTGAAGCAAAGTAAAATTTTTCTCCCGTACTAGTAATGACATGATTGGGAATCTCTTTATACTGTCCAATATTTATCTTCTTCTTTGAAGGCTTTCCTGCTGGAGTAATAGCATCAACTTCATATGGGTTTTTAAGAATCAATTTATGAAGTTCTCGAATGAATTTCTCCGTTAAAGGTGTTTTTCGCTTTACTACATCTACCACCCAATTGATTGCTTCATTGTGACCAGTTATTTCGAAATGATCCTTTAATGGTTTCCCCTGCGCCGTAATCCCAAATAAAATAAGCGCCTTTGTTTCTCCATGGGTCAAGCTATTTCCTTCAAGATGGTTTGAATGATAATTCCAATCCAACCTAAATTTTTGCAAAATCCTCTTTTCATCTTCTTCATTCAAAGGTCGAAGAGCATCCAATTCTTTTTTTAACTTTATCGCTTTTTCAATATTCGCCATTAATAATTCATTTGTATAAATGTATACGTATAAAAGTCTACACAAGATAAAAATTATACTTAATCATTAAATTTAAGTAAAATGATTTGCGTATTCGCGGAACCGAAAGGTGTAGCCCGACAAACGGAGTGCGTAGAGACAAGCGGTGGAAGTGGTTCCGATTTTTCATCGGAAGGAACGGACGACGCGGTCACGTCCCGACTTTTCTCGGGACCGTGATGGCCCCTAGAAACAAAATTAACCAATAAAATTTAGGAAGTAGCAGCCTGACTATTGACAGAATGAATCGCCTGAGCAATATCCTTAAGCAGGCTAGGATCTTTCTCGAGAGCGTTACCAACTACTACGACATCTGCACCGGCCTGTACATTTTCGAGGGCCTTCTCAGGAGTGCTAATGCCTCCACCAACAATCAATGGAATATCTATCGTACTAGATACCGCCTCTATCATATCCGTATTTATAGGCGTGGCAGCACCGCTTCCTGCATCCATGTAAATCATCTTGAGCCCCAGCATCTGACCTGCGAGTGCAGTACACATCGCTACATCGGGTTTGTTAGCTGGGATAGGTTGTGTGTTGCTGATATAAGACACGGTTGTAGAAACGCCGCCATCGATAAGCATGTACCCTGTAGACAAAATCTCTAATGGACTGACACGTAAATAGGGTGCCGTGACGACATGCTTTCCTATCAGTAGTTCGGCATTGCGACCAGAGATGAGAGATAAAAATAAAAGAGCATCTGCCTTATAGCTTAGCTGAAATGAATTGCCAGGGAATAGTACCATGGGGATATCGCACTTCTCTTTGATAGATTCGAGACAGTGGTCGAGCATATTATTGACAATCAAACTACCACCAATGAAAAAGTAGTCCACTTGGGCTTCTGTAGCTTGATCAATGACTTGCTGCATATTGTCCATACGGACTTTGTCAGGGTCAATCAAAACCGCAAACTTTTTCTGTCCAGTGTTCTTTGCTTGAGCAAATGAATCATATATGCCTTTGTCAATTATAGCCATTGCCTCAAAGATAAACAAATGTTATATAAGGCCAATTAAGAGTTTTTCTGGAGCAAAGAAATAGTCTAACCTCTGGTCAAAACCCAGGAAAACAGTACTTATCCAATGCATTTATCGTTTTTTGACCAGATTGCGAATCCAAGCTGGAATAACAAGGGCTCCAATAAGGATGTAGAGGTAATACGTGAAAAATCGCCATATAATAGCCACAATCGAGGATGTAGTCGTATTAGGGATATAGTCATAAACAAAACTGTGAAATAAGATTTCCGCCACACCTGCTCCACCAGGAGTAGGGCTAAAGGCCATAAGGACAAACATAATCTCTAAGCGACTATACAGTGCCCCTTGTGTAAACAAATCTGTGGGTATGTCTTGCTGAAATCCAATCATTAAACAGTTGAGCAAGATGAAACGACTAGACCAAGCTGTAGCTGTAGCGAGGAAAGCTTTGAGGCCAAAACTAAATCCGTTTTCAGACATTTCTTTTGAGGCGATAACAAAATCATCCCCTAACTTTTTAGCTTTCTCTTTCCATCTATTGAATAGACGAAAATCGGTAATCCATAGCGCGATTTTCTTGAGCCCTTCAGGCTTGATAAATAATCCATAAAAAAAAAACAAACCGTAGATCGCCATAAAAAAGTAGGCCAAGAAAAACGATCTGCCCCAATTATCAAGATTGGCAAAATCAGTAAACTCCGGTCTGATGATCGATGCGCCAAAAATAAAATATAGTATAGGCAAACTTCCTACAAAAAATATAGTATCCAATATAGCAGTATACAACACGATGGCTGTTACCCGCGCAGCTGATATCTTCTCCCGACTGAGCACGAAAAGGGCTGCGGCCGAACCTCCAACTGCAGTAGGGGACACTGCAGAACTAAATTCCCATATAAAAATCAATTGTATAGACTTGAGCCAAGAGAAAGCTCCCTGAGATAGAATTCTCAGTCGCATCGCATAGGCTAAATGCCGAATCATAAGAAATAGTACGGCTAAACCTACCCAAAATCCCATTTTAGTATTCCATGAGATTTCCACAAAGTCCTGCCAGTCTATTTCATTGACAATAAAATAAATAAGCACCGCCGCTCCTATAAAAATAGGCAGCATAATCCTGGAAGTGTTAAGTTCCTTTGCTGAAGTCATCTGATTATCATTCATCACATTCTTTCACCTCTCGCTTATTTAGGCTTACAAAATCCATGAAATATATTTTTAATTCCTTTTTTAAACGGTAAAAATGTACTTTGTTCACAAATAAACAAATTCATTATGGAACAATGGCTTTATTTAATTCTTTTTGGTTCGGTAGCAGGATTTATAGCTGGCCAATTGGTTGGCGGCGGTGGTAGAGGTCTGATTGTTAACATCTTTGTGGGTATACTCGGCGCTATTATCGGTGGGTGGTTATTCACCAATTTCAACATCCATCTTAATACAGGAATGGGTTGGTTAGACAAACTCATCGAAGCTGTCGCAGGATCTTCAGTACTCCTTATCGTTTTAAGGATGTTTAGTGGTAGGCGTCGATAAGGTTTACCATTTACACTTTAAAAAATACCCACTAATTCTGCAGGTCTAATCTTGCCATCTTTGGTAGGGTAAGCACCAGGTACCTCCTGCTTTATTTTGTACAGTAAGCCCATCGCATCTAACTTAGTAGCAAAGGCGCCTACTTTGATTTTATAGTAAGGAGGAGTATGCTGAGAGATGATTGAAATATTAGGAAACTTCTGTGTAAACGAAGTCTTCATCTCTTCTATCTTTCTCCTATCAGTAGAAGATAAAACCTGTATTCTCCAGCCATCGACATATTCGTTCATTCGGTTATCCGCAGTGTATCTGTCCATGAGTATTTGTACATCGGACGCTTCTGTCACAGTTATGTTTTGCGCCATGGCTGAAACCATAGTCGCGGTAATAATTAGAATACTAATTATCCATTTCATGATTAGTAATTTTAAAGCAATTGAAGAGATTTGGATGAACCAATTCGGTCGGCACCTGCTTTGATAAGTTCTAACGCTTTTTCTGCAGAATCTATTCCACCGCTTGCCTTGATTTTTATTTCTGCTGATAGCATTTTTCTTAGTTTGCTTACCATTTCTGGTGTTGCACCTCCATTATATCCCGTGGAAGTTTTGACAAAGTCTACTTCTTCTGCATTAATGAGTTCGCATAGTTTTGCTAAGTTTTCCTCTTCAACAATGCTAGCTTCTACGATTATCTTAAGTAACTTACCTTTTATATGCGTAGCACGGGTAAAACTTTGAACTTCATTGCGCACATAGCTCCAATTCTTATCTTTGACAGCAGCTAGATTAACTACTGCATCTATCTCATCTGCTCCATCGCTAATCGCTCTTTTGATTGCTTCTACTTTTGCAAAAGAAGAAGAAATCCCTAGTGGAAAACCTACTACAGTGCAAACTTTCACTGATGTATTTTCAAGTTCATTTTTACAATGTGCAACAAAATAAGGCGGCACACATACGGCAGCAAACCCATGCTCTTTCGCCTCTGCACATTGCGCATTCATCTCTTCTTTAGTAGCGTCTAGCTTTAGTATTGTGTGATCAATTATCCCGGCTATCGAAGCAGCCTCGTTTTCATTCTCCATATCGAATCGAAAGATAGGACAAAATTGGGAATCGAAACACTAAATTTAGAATAAAACACAGAAAGCCTATACACAAAGTGGTAGAATGCTCAAAGCCTGTGACCAAATTTGGCCACAGGCTTCGCAATTATACATGTCACTAAAATGTTAATTTACTAGTTTTTTATTTGCCGTGACATTGCTTATATTTTTTACCACTACCACAAGGACATTTGTCATTTCTCCCAATCTTCTTTTCAGTACGCTTAAAGGTTTGCGGCTTCTTACGTTGTTGGTTGGCACCAGCTGCAGCCGCTCTAGCGCGCATATCTTCCTCTCTACTCTGCCCTGTTCTTCCTGTTTGTAACTTGCTTAAGTCCGTCTTTCTTTCTTTAGCCTGCTCTAAGGTTTGATTTTCATTTCTAAAGACTACATCTCCACCTATTAGGTAAGAAGTTGCTTTTTCGTTTATGCCATTCATCAAACCTTCAAAGTAGTTGTAGGCCTCCATCTTATAGACTACAAGCGGGTCTTTTTGCTCAAAAGAAGCAGCTTGTACAGAATCTTTTAATTCATCCATAGAACGCAGGTGTTCCTTCCACTCATCATCAATGATGGCTAGGGTAATTGCTTTTTCTATATCTCGCATTATGGTCTTTCCCTCAGAGTTGATGGCATCCTCTAGATTAGCAGATATAGGCAAAGGCTTGCGACGTCCATCTGTGAATGGTATAGATATACGCTTGTATTTGTGACCCTCATGCTCTTGTACCTGTTTGATAATCGGTAAGAGGACTTCAGAGATTTTATGTCCCTTACGATTATACTTTTCCGCAACTTGCATCTGGTAAGAATCGATAACATCATCTTCAGAAAGCGTTCTAAAATCTGCTTCTCCTATTTTAGGCTCTACACCGATGAGCTTCATACTTTGATTTCGGAATGCTTCGTAATCATCTGCGTCTTTATAAGTCAATACAAGTGTCTCCGTCAATCCACTAAACATGTTATTGATATCTACGGCTAGTCTATCCCCCGCCAAAGCATTATTACGCTTCTTATAAATCGCCTCACGTTGGATGTTCATCACATCATCATAATCCAATAGACGCTTACGAATACCGAAGTTATTTTCTTCTACTTTCTTTTGCGCTCTTTCTATAGACTTAGAGACCATATTGTGCTGCAACACTTCACCCTCTTGGTGTCCCATTTTGTCCATCACCTTCGCCAATCTTTCTGATTGAAAAAGACGCATCAAGTTATCTTCCAGGGATATATAGAATTGTGAAGAACCAGCATCTCCTTGTCTACCTGCTCTACCACGCAGCTGTCTATCAACACGACGCGAATCGTGACGCTCGGTACCAATGATTGCCAGACCACCCGCCGCTATTACTTCTGGACTAAGCTTAATATCTGTTCCTCTACCAGCCATGTTCGTCGCGATAGTTACCTGGCCTGCTTTACCTGCTTCAGCTACAATGTCTGCCTCTCGCTGATGCTGTTTTGCATTCAGAACATTGTGGTTGATGCCTTGCATCTGCAGCATTCGAGATAGCTTTTCAGAAATATCTACAGAAGTCGTACCGACCAATACTGGTCTGCCTTCATTACTCAACTTTACGATATCAGCTATAACACCGTTAAACTTTTCTCGCTCTGTTTTATATACTAAGTCATCTCTATCATCTCTGACAATCGGTTTGTTGGTAGGAATCACTACCACATCCAATTTGTATATTTCCCAGAATTCACCCGCTTCCGTCTCTGCGGTACCGGTCATCCCTGCTAGTTTGTGAAACATTCTGAAGTAGTTCTGCAAAGTAATCGTTGCATAGGTTTGGGTGATATTTCCAACCTTTACGTTCTCCTTAGCTTCTAATGCCTGGTGAAGCCCATCAGAATATCTACGTCCTTCCATCATACGACCCGTCTGCTCATCTACGATCTTTACTTGATCGTCCATCACGACATACTCCGTATCTTTTTCAAATAAAGTATAGGCTTTAAGCAACTGACTCATCGAGTGCAGACGCTTACTTTTTACCGTATAGTCTAGTAGCAATTTATCCTTTGCTTCTGTCTTTGCAGTTTCAGATTCGAACTCAGAGACTTCTAATTGTTGCAGCTCCAACGCGATATCAGGCATAACAAAGAATTCCTTATCTGCTCCTTGCTGAGACAAGAAGTCTGTTCCTCTTTCAGACAGCTCTACGTTTCTATTCTTTTCATCTATAGTGAAGAGCAATGGTTCATCAGCGATATGCATGTGCTTATTTTGCTCTTGCATATAGTGGTTCTCTGCCTTTTGCATTTCTACCTTCACCCCTTCTTCACTCAAGAACTTAATAAGTGGTCTACTCTTTGGCAGCGCTCTGTGTGCTCTCAAAAGCGCCAAGCCTGCTTCCCCTTCTTCTACTCCAGTGATGCCATCTTTGAATAACTTTTTACCCTCTGCTAAATATTTAGAGGCCAATTTTCTTTGTGCATCTATCAGTCTTTCAACCTCTGGCTTGAGTGCTATGTATTCTTGCTCGTCATCCCCTTTCGGTACTGGTCCAGAAATAATCAATGGCGTACGCGCATCATCTATCAATACAGAATCCACCTCATCTATCATCGCATAATGATGCTTCTGTTGTACCTTCTCATTGAGATTAACTACCATGTTATCTCGTAGATAATCAAAACCAAATTCGTTATTTGTTCCGTAGGTAATATCTTTTTTATAGGCATTCTTACGTCCTTCAGAATGCGGCTTATATTTATCTATACAATCTACTGTCAAGAACAGAAACTCTAGCAATGGTCCAATCCACTCACTATCTCTTCGCGCTAGATAATCGTTCACGGTGATGATATGAACCCCCTCTCCCGTCAATCCATTCAGGTAAGCTGGTAGTGTCGCGACCAAGGTCTTGCCTTCTCCCGTCTGCATCTCTGCAATTTTACCATCATGCAGAACCATTCCCCCGATGAGTTGCACATCGTAGTGAATCATATTCCAGGTGATTTCCGCACCTGCAGCATCCCAGCTATTTTTCCAAGTGGCCCGATCTCCATCGATCATGACATAGTTTTTACCTGCCGCTATTTCTCTATCATGGTCGGTAGCAGTAACTGTAATAGTAGAATTCTCTGTGAATCTTCGCGCCGTTTCTTTCACTACAGCAAAAGCCTCTGGCAATATCTCTTTCAAGACCGTCTCTAAGTGCGTATCTCTATCTTTCTTGAGTTTATCTATCTCCATATAGATATCCTCTTTTGCTTGCAGATCATTTTGCGCCGTAGCATCTTCCTTCATTTTAGCAATATCCGCATCGATTTCAGAAAGGTATTCTTTAATCCGTGCTCTAAAGTCGTTCGTCTTGTTTCTGAGCTGGTCATCGCTAAGGCCACTGAGTTTATCATACTCAATCAGTGCTTGATCTACCAGCGGTTGGTAGATGGCGATATCCTTATCATACTTGGTTCCGAACAGTTTCTTGACGGACTTTGAAAGAAATTTTAACATACTATATTTTTATCCCGATTTCCTCGGAGTGATTTGTCTCTTAATAGTTAATTCTCTGACTGCAAAAGTACACTTTCATACCTAGATAGTCATATCAAATCATCATATACCATTCCAACGCATTTTGAGTGCTTTTGTATGCCATTTTGACTGTAATTTTGTGGTTAAGGGTGTCATTTTGTGTAATATATGGGGGCCATCACGTGACACCATGTGCAGGAGACGCAAGATTTTGCGTCTCTAGGCCATCGCACAATACAGCCCACGGCCAAGCCTCTTCACGTGACCGGGCTCTGCGCAGCCTGGTCCCTTCCTCCCACCTCCCTTTGCACGGACTGGACTCGTTCCGTCGTCCACTGCTTCTATCCCTTGTCCGGGGATTCGAACTATGGTATAGACCCTATCTCATAAAAATGCCCCATTCTGATACAACAGAATAGGGCAGTAGTATTTAGAGTTTAGACGCAAGTTTGATTTTTGGGGTTTTATGTACAAATGAAAAAATCGTCTTTTATAGTGGGACAGGAAAGGTTAAAACGCCTCTACCTTGAGAACCAGTAATTACTGTACCTAGGGAAGTAACTAAAAGGTGATTGTTTTTAAAATTACCCCCAGTACCCAGGATAGCGCTATCATAAGTACCCGTTGACAAGTCGACTATCATGAGCTGACCAGCGTTAGATAAATAGTATAGTTTCTCCTGATAGACATTTATACTATTAGGGGCAAATCCACCCAAAAATTGATAGTCATGATATCCTTCCGTACCAGGACTACTAGAAGACGGGAGATTGATCATCCATTTACGATCCCCGTTTAATATGTCAATACTAAAAGTCGTGTAGCTACCGAAAGATATCACCAAGTCGTCCACGATCATAAATTCTGAATCAAACTCATTGGATAATTCTGCACCACTAAATTCATTCTTCCAAATTTGCACCCCATTATTGTCTAGTGCAAGTATACTCCTGCTATTACCTAGCAAAACATTCCCTTCGTTAAATTCTATCTGATTGACTGAATATTCATTGTCATGAAACCATTCGGATTTATCTTGACTTAGATTATATTTTTCTAGATACCTTGTTCCATATGAGCCATCTTTTTTTCCTGTAAAATAGAGGAAGATATCATTATGATTATTTATTAGCGGGGAGGTGCTATTTGGAATCAAATTATTTTTATTTACTCTAAAAATATCATTGCAGCCTCTAAATTCAATAGAGGCATTTTCTAAGAAATGATATGACCATTTTGCATCACTTAAGGTAGCTAGTTCGCAAGAGGCAATAGCAGAATAATCCTCATGACTATTTTGCAAGGCAACGTAAAGCCTCCCATCAAATACATCGAAAGAAGTACTTAAATGCTCTTTTTCGACTGGCCAGTCATATACAGTTTGAACTCGTCCTTGCTCAAGGTCTACTATGTAGATTTTATCATTTTTTACAGCTACAATTTTATCTTCTACATGGACCTGCCTTGACAAACTTGAGGCGAAATTCACGTCTACCTCCCAATTCGTACTACCATTATTTGGGTTTATAGATTTAGTTTTGTGTCCCGAAAAAACTACATTCCCATTGTATTCAATTGGATTCAAAAACAAAGGACCATTGTTCGTAGACCAATTCTCCGCTATTATAAATAAAGCATCTGAACTCCATTTGGGTGCTGTATTTGTGCTTGTTCCACTATTTGTACTAGTCCAATGTCCATTACCAGTACTAGGCGATGGAGAACCAATATTTCCTATAGCACCAAGTACTCCAAAAGACTGCTCTAAAGTACAACTTGACAATAAGACACTTGTAAACACTATTACTGAAATTAAATTTCTCATGATTTTTAGTTTTTATTTAATAATTAATTTAACTCTTGATTCGGTCTTTCTTAAAAAGTCCTTACATAACCGACATAAGGCAAAGCAGGAACATATTCAACTATCTCAGGAATAATTATCAGGCCAATATCAAAAGAATTTTTCTTACCTATAATTCTAATTCCTTGGATCCCGAAAGTGCCAAGCTCAGTTGAAAACTCATCAGTTCCCGTAGAGGCAAAATAATTTTCAGAGACAAGGGAGATGCTTTTACCCAATCTATGCACTCCAGATAGCACAAGCAGTGGTTCGCTAGATCCAAATCCGTACCCTAGACCAACAGTCATATTCGAATCAGCGCTACCATAAGTAACCACTCCGTAGCCGAGACCACCAGCCCCTTGTGCTCCTAATCCACTTATTAAAAGCCCTCCACCAATACTCCATTTTTCGGTTATTGGAAATCCAACCTTTGGGGTCAAAAACCACAAAGGCTCTTGAAAAATTACGGTAGAAATAAATTCAAATCCACCACCAATAGATATGTTATCTGTGACTCCAATATTAACGGCGTTAATGGAGACGTAAACGTTTTGATAGTAGCCCTTTCCCTTATTTAAAGGCCGTGCAGAAGGACCAAAGAAATATCTTGTATCATTCGGATTTTTAAAATGAAACTTGCCGTCATACGACTCTGCATTTTCTATACTGACTATTTTAGAGGCAATTAAATCAAGCTGTCCATTTTTAGTTTGTAGCGTCAAGGTCTCCTGATCTGCATTAATGATTTTACCTTGATACTCTTCTCCGTTTTCCATTTTAACCCATACTTCTTTGCCTCTTTCTTGGCTACCCTCTTGACAAAAGGCTGTGTTTAAAAAGAGAACTAGCGTAATAACTAAACTTAAATACTTCATGATTTTCAATTTTATGTGTGCGTGTATTTGCAGTTAACTTAACGCAATGATAAAGCCACTAGTCTCTTATTTCTAGAAAACTAAATTCTCATATTGGGAATCTCTATAATAATTTTCTCATATTTTGAGAATTTACGACACA
>CAYWOZ010000043.1:0-4817 GCA_964458675.1 uncultured Saprospiraceae bacterium | reverse complement strand
CTCATATTGGGAATCTCTATAATAATTTTCTCATATTTTGAGAATTTACGACACAAAGTCTTTATATTCAAGGATTACAAGGCTACAAAAACAGAAGTATGAAAAGATATAAGGCTGGACAATTTGCGATTACCTACCAGACGCGTATGATGAAAAAGATAGCTCAGCTCGCGGGTGGAAAGGAACAACTACTAATTTGGATTCAAGAAAATCTAGGATTAGGAAAGGCTAGCGCTTACCGCAGACTCAATGGAGAGACCCTTTTCAATCTGGAAGAAATAGTCATGATAATACAAGGCTTCAAAATTCCCGTTACGGAGCTTTTCGAATCCCACGAAAGCGTTCAATACTTCTACCTCAGAAATACACAACCCAATTGTTATGAAGATTGGTTTGTAGGTTTCGAAAACGAGTTCGCTGGTTTATCGAGTCAGCCTAATCCTATTTTGCAATACACTTCCACAGAGACACCCATTTTCTATTACTTTCACTTTGACGAGATCGCGCATTTCAAATTCTACATCTGGGCAAAAACCATTTGGGGAATTGAGGATCTTAAAGACAAACCTTTTAGCGTTAATGATCCCATGTGGAATGACAATATCAGAACCCTAAAGGGTAACTTCCTGACACGCTATACTCAAATTCCTTCTATAGAGTATTGGACTCCCAACTGCCTTAGTACAAATCTCAGTCAAATTCAATATTTCCTAGAGTCTTATCTATTTGAAGACAGGAGTGTGGCTCTATTGCTCTGCGAACAATTGAGAGCTATGCTCAAGATGATAGAAGCACAAACCAAGACTGGTTTCAAAGCTCCATTTGGAGAAGTAAAAAAAACAGCTTCTTTCGACCTATATTACAATGAAATTCTACACACCAATAACACGCTTCTCTTCACGTCGGATACCAGTCAGTCTTTATTCACCACCTTTGGAAATCCAAATACGATAAAGACACAACAGAAGTCCACATGTGACTATGCTGCCACATGGTTTGAAAAACTAAGAAAGTCATCCATGAAAATAAGCACCGAATCAGATAGAAATCGTACCCGCCTTTTCAAGATGCTAGAAGACAAAATCACAAAGGCTGAGAAGTTGTTTAGTGGAATGATATGAGGGAATTATTATAAAGCATCCACTATTAAATGCTCTATAATGTCTAGTTCATCTGATTTATTCTCTTCATGAAATTTTACGAGTGAGGCATAAATTTCCTTCGACTTACCTTTTATGTGCTTCGTTTTTATTACAACATAATTTCTGTTTCCGTTGGAATTAATCATATAAATAAAATCAAGAATATTTCTTTCTATTTTTGTGTTTGTAGGCCTCTCAATCTTTATTTGTATAGTCTTTTTTGCGAATAAGCCAAATCTAGCAATCGAAACCAACTCTCTCCATCTTATCAAATCTTTATTATTTCCAAAGGCATATTTAAACCCATTGTTATTTAGGGTTTCCTCAGAAAAGGAAGAGTAAAAAATTCGATTTTTGTAATTGCTTTGTAAGGCGTTTCTAAGCCTTTTAAGCGAATAAGTATATTTTGCACATTGTGCAACCTTGAATTTCAGGCATTTTTAGATTAAAAAAGAGTGATAAAATGCTATAAGTTTGCACTATATCAGCAAAAAACTTGCATTTTATTCAACTATTTTTCACAATAAAACACTGATAAACAACAAGTTAACCCTTTTCTGAGGAAGCCCTATTTAAACTTAAAATTGGTCTCTTAAAATAAAACAAACGGATATGATCTACTATATCTCCGATGCTTGTCAAAAGCCATGCAATAACTATAAGCAGATTAAACAATTGTAAATAATCAAAAAAATTATTGAGTTCTGGATATTCTAGTCCATGGTCAAGATTGGAATTCAGAAAAATTATTATAAAGCAAAAGAATACTACCTTCCACCACAAACCTAGTATAGATTGTTGATATTTTTTTCACTGCCAACTGTTTTTGTTTGTATAGGAAATCTTGCAAACAAGATTAGACTTCCTAGTTTCATAACTAAGATAGGCATTTTACTTTATCAAAAGCATATTTGAATTTAAGATTCTTTTTCGGACAAGGGATCGGAGCAGTGGTCGACGGCAGGAGATCAGTCCCGATTTTTTCATCGGGACCACGCTGCGCAGAGCCCGGTGCTGACGCTTTTTCGTCAGCATGGCCCCAAATAATTATCAAAAAAAGAAAAGTCTTAATCCCCTAAAACTGCTGATATATATCCTGCAGCTGAGAATTGGTCTCTTGCTTCTTTATCATTCTTACAATATTCGTAATCTCATCCGCGAATTGCTGAGCACGCGTTTTATCCGCTACCTCTGATAGCTGTTCGACCTGGCTCTGAAATTGTCTTCCTAAGTCAGACAGATTTTTGGTAGCGGCTAGTTTTCTCCAAAGAGACTGACCTGGATCTGTAGCTACTTCCTTTAATTTATCGATTGCTTTGGAACGCTCATCAACTCCTTTGTTAAGTGATAGCAAAAGATAATTGCCTAAAAAATCCATCGCATCAAATCCATCTACCTTATTGATGTTGTTTTCAAAAAAATCGAGGTGTTCTGTATTGAGATTGCTTGCATAAATATTTCCAATCGAATTGATGATATCACTGTTGTCTATATCCTTCATATTGCCCACAAATTCCATCGCCTTATCTTTATCCAATATTACCATCTCCTCCAAAGCTGCAGCAATAACTGGGTAAGCCAGATCCTTCTCTAAAGCAGCCTTAAGCACAGGTACGTATGCCTTGTCGCCCGTAGCACCGAGAGATTGTATCGCCGCGACACGCACTTGAGAGTGAGGATCATTGACAGCCATTTTTTTCACCTGCTCTACTATAGCTGCATCACTCAAGTCGGCATCTTGCGCCGCCAATCCACGAACCACAAAAAAGTCATCCTTTAGAGCATGTGAAAATACGTCTGCAGATCCGCGGGCACGACTATCCATTAGCGCTTCTAGAGGTTTGTAACGATCTAGAAATTCTCCCCCATTGAAGTACTGAAAAATCAATTGTTCATCACTCTTATCTTCTGTAGCCTGCATCAGCAAGATGTGATCTGGATCCACATTGACCAACATCGGCTCCTCTGTTACGGGGAAAACAAACTCCTGATATCGCTTCGTCATACGAACGGTCTCTCTTCTCGGATTTTGCTTACCCACATAAATATCTACGTCGATAGGCATCTCAAAAATCGCAGGTGCTCTATCCGTATTTTGCGTCTGCTCTAATTTCAATGTTATATTCCCAGCAGTAGCATCGTAGTCATAATCGATATTCATCAGTGGGTGCCCTGCAGAGAAAAACCATTGATTGAAAAACCAATTCAAATCTTCACCCGTCACTTCCTCAAAAGCCAATCGTAAATCATGCGCTTCTACAGAATTGAATTTATTTTCTGTCAAATGCAGGTTGAGGGCCGCCCAAAAGGCTTCGTCTCCTACATAGTTGCGGAGCATGTGTATGATACAGCCTCCCTTATTGTATGAGTGCGAATCAAACATGTCTTCCTTATCTTGATAGCCAAAATAAATCAGTGGGTGTATGCTGCCAGCTGCTTGACCGAAGTAGCCATTCGCTTCTTCATACCAGTGATACTGCGCTGCATCTTTTCCATACTTGTGTTCCATCCACAGATACTCAGAGTAGTTCGCAAAACCTTCATTCATGGTCAGGTTGGCCCATGACTCACAAGTCACCAAGTCTCCAAACCAGTGATGAAACATTTCGTGCGCTACGATCTTATCATTGTGGTCATCAATCAATTCGCGATCTGTCTTCTGCACAAATTCTCCGAAGATGACACCCGTCGTATTCTCCATTGCACCAGATACAAAGTCGCGTACGATTACCTGACTATATTTTGGCCAAGGATATTGCACGCCCAATTTGTCAGAGAAAAAATCTAACATCTCTAAAGTGTGTGCAAATATTTTTCGCGCATGTGGTTCGTATTCTTTCTCTACATAGTATTCTACTGGAATTCCTCTCCATGTATCTTTTACAACAGCAAACTCACCCACGGTAATCATAAATAAATAAGGCGCATGTGGAAGATCCATTTTGTAGCTATCGGTACGCGTGCCATCTGCATTTTTATTGGATGAAGTCAAGAGTCCGTTTGACAAAGTGTTGAATCTATCGTCAACCGTCAGGATCATCTCCTGCGTACATCGTTCATTGGGTTTGTCGATAGTCGGAAACCAACGGCTATTCCACTCCGTTTCTCCTTGTGTCCAGATCTGCATTGGCTTTTCTGAATCACTACCATCATGGTTGATAAAAAATAAACCTTGGTCAGACATGATTGCCGCCGACCCTCCTTCTCCTCCAGATTCTGCTGGCTTGGCAACATAGTCTATGGTGAGGGTATACTTTTGTCCTTTTGCATATTCTTTACCAAGATTGATGATCAGTTTCTCTCCATTATAATCGTAGTCCAATTTCTGTCCTCCCATCATTATGCTATTGATATCAAATCCCTTTGCGTCCAACTCTACCTCATCAGTAGGATAAAAATACGGCTGCAGGGTTAGTTCCGCTATCCCAATCACACGTTGCATACCCCAGTCAAATTTTAGATCCAACTTAGTATGCATCAAATCATTTGTCCGCTTATAGGTCGGCGTGTAGCGCGGCAAGGCAAATTCCTCTTTCGTCTTAAGTGCATCAGGTTTTGGTGCCGTTATCACCATTGTATCCAGGTCGGTATACTCGATAGTTTCGGTAGGTAGCTTGACCGTCTTACAGGCCATCAATACGCTTAGTGCTATTACAATTTGGATGATATTTTTCA
>CAYWOZ010000042.1:0-19961 GCA_964458675.1 uncultured Saprospiraceae bacterium | reverse complement strand
AAGCGAATGTAAAACATTCAAATAAGATATCTGTCAAGAAAAGTTGTCATGGGTAGCCTGCCTGGCAAAAGCCATTCAGACAGGGATTCTTAGCATGCCAGTCTGACGCCTTAGCCAGACAGGGATTATGAGATTAAAGGATGCAGAACAAAATGGTTCGTAGGAATGATTAAAGTATGGCTGTTTTAATCGTGGTTCTCCTTTCTTCTTACAAACCTTTGTTCAGATAGTTTGGGCATATTTTAAAGAATTAAATAATCAGTCAACGAATGAAATCAATCGAATTAACCAATGAACAGTACAAGCATCTAGTAAAACTTGCACATCTAGGTGAATGGATTTTGAATGCGCAGCATGTAGAACCGAAATTTATACCTGAGAGAGAATGTTTGAATCACCTATATTCTCATTGTGAAAAATTTGGCCTGAAAGAATGGTTAAGACAATTTGGTGATGAATGGGAAATAGACGTGAATATTGAAAGGGACTTATTTGAGCATATTTATAATTTTACCACTAAAGAATTTTGGTCTGAACTTAGTCATAAACTCGCTGATAGAGATGCATACGAACAAGCTGCTCATTTTCTAAATATAAAGGAGTTTGAGGTTGAGGATTTGATCGAGAAGAATACTTCATGGTATGAAAAAGAATTTAAGTCGAGAGGAATTCTTGATTTGAGGGTGATGAGGGGTGAAGATAATTGACAAAAGGGGACTTATTGACTAAACTTTATCTACGCCTTTCAAAATTTTAATTTATTGAATTCTGAAACATCGGCTTTAATCCTGGCAATTATTTCTTCGAATGAAGGACTATCTCCTGGTATCATTTCATCTTGCATTTTTTTATAATCTACTTTCCACGCATTCATGTATTTATCTGGTGGGATTGGATTTAAGTTTGGCGGAAAATGAGTTTTGTAGTCAACGCCTTTCATTTCATTAAATCTTTCTCTGTGCGTAATTATATCGGTAATCAATGCTTGATTTAGGGCTAACTCTTTGTAATCACTATGTGAGATTTTATAAAGATCAAATAGATGCCTACTTAATCTTTCTACTCTTATTTTTTCCTTTGGCTTTTTAAATTCTTCGTGTAGGAGAAATAATTTTTCTAGATATGTTCTTTCGGGTTTAATACATGGTATAGTAAATTCTGAATCTGCATATGCTTTGTCTTGAAACTTATCACCTAAAATAGATCTAAATGAGCACTTACTATATGGATCTTTTAAAGACCTACTACCGATTTCTACCTTTACTCTAGGCTTGATATAGTCTGGATGATTAATTAAAGATGGATATTGGACTAAAATAGAAATAGGATCTTGGTCCCCATCGCCCAAGTTCTAATAGTCAAAGCTAATAGTATCATATCCGGCTTCTGCAAAGGCAGTTTTCATATCTACGTAAAACTCGCTTGTAATATATCCAAATGAGGCTGATCTTAATTTCTTGACTTGAGATTTACTTATTAAACCTGTATCAAACCCTAAGAATTCCCTGTTCAGGGCTAAATCAATATCTTCCGAAAATCGATTGATTAAGCCCCATGCTTTACTCAAGGAGGTTCCACCTTTGAATAGAAGGTGTTTACCTATCTCCATTTCAAAAATAATTCTAAGCGTTTGCACTACCCACCAATCTTTTTCAATGGCATATGCTGGTAGTCCCTGTTTTTCACCTGCAGCGGTAAATATTAGTTTCTTTTCAGCATCACTTAGTTTATAAAAGTCAATCGCTCCCATATCTATATTGCTTTAGCCATTATCTCTGCAATCCATTGTGGTGCCAAGGTGATGTCGTGTTTTAACTTTTTTCTATTCTCTTTTTTGAGCAAATTCCGAATTTTAGCTATTTCGTTTTTAGTGACTTTGTCTTTTCCTATCTCTTTCAGTGCTTGTACGACTAGTTTACTTACCTCTCCTTTCAGTGCAAGATTCTTTGGAGTGGTTTTTTTAAACTGGATTGTTCTTTTTCCAATCGTTATTTTTCTAGGAGATCCATCTGTGAGGTATACTAAGTTCAAGGGAATCTGAGTACTTAAGCCTAAGACATGCATTGCATATCTGCCAGTAGGTAGTATTCTTGCCTTGTCTCGTTTAGCAATAGCTAGGGCGATGGTCTCTATTGGTGGAAGAACATCTCCCACAAGTTCGTTGTATTTTGGTTTTGTAAAAATTCCTCTCGCTAATCTTTTGAGATCACCTCGTTTTACAAGCCTATGCAATGCGACTTTAACAGCTCCTGAGTTATTGAGTCCTTGGAAGTCTTCGCTAAAAAGGATACTTCCTACTTTTCGGGTATTTAAAATTTGTTCTACTTGATCGTCAATACTCATGCAACAAAGATAGTAAAATGTAACCTATTTGTAAATAGGTGTAACTTATTTATGCTAAAAAGGTTACAGATTAAGTAGGTCGTGGAACATGAAATTTTGGAAGCTACCCCGATAGATTCCGAAGAAAATCGGAATTTATCGGGGCCGGGTGATTCGTTTGTATTCGGCTTACAGATAGCTATTCAGGATATGGCTAGATGCGTATTCGTTCATCCACTCATCCACCTCTATCCATTCCTTCATGGACCATCTGCTGCGCCTCATATCACTTCTCCCCCTAGCTTAAGAATTCTCTGTTTCAGAACTTAAATGTCAATATAACAGTTTCATTATTGAATTGAATTCATGAAAATTGGTACAGTAAAATTGACCTTTTGTACTCCATCTTGAATTTCAACTCCCTTTATTGATAAATAAAGATTTTTACTAGGTTCAAGTATTCCTAAAGTGATTCGATATAGAATAGCATCTTTACCTCTTAATTCTGCAACATTGCTAAAATCAAATTTACTTGGTTCTTGGAACGTCCATTGGTATCCTTTCCATTTACTACCCATCCTGTTATTCTCGTTCGTTACATCAAAAGTATCTGTTAATTCGAATTTATACCTCCCCAAACTTATCTGTTGACTACTTAAATCAATTTCTAAATTCTTTAGTAGTTCTGGTTGGTAATCTGAAGTGAACATAATAGTAGAATTTTCTTTTTGAATCGTTAAATTAAAATTCAATTCAGAAGCCATTTTGTAATTATCTATTATGGATCTAAATTCCACAAATTCAGCTTTTGTCAATCCAAGTTTTTGGTCATAGATTATTGGTAGACCATTGGGTGCATCCTTGACAAAGTCAACATACCATGAGAAGTTATCTTTAATTGCAAGTTGCATCTTATTCGTAAGTGCTATTCTTCTTTCGTTATTTTCAGAACCAGACATTAGTTCCGCATTATATTCACCTTTTACAAAATTATCGTTTATAAATTGATATTCCTCGCTTAATTCAGTATTGCTATTTTGTCCGCTTGAACAGCCATTTAGCACAATTATTAATAGTGCGATAAATTTTATTCTTTTCATGTTTTCTATATTAATTTCAAAAGTCGTATTGATTTAGAAGAAATGGTGAATTTGGCGTTAAGTGTTTTAATCACTTCCGCCCTACTTTTATCTCTTTCAAAGGATTCGATTTTCTATATCTTTTCAGGCATTGATCTACAAGTTCAAGAACAATACTATCAATATTTGCTTCGTATTCCTTTTTTGAAAGTCTTGGATCTTCTTCAAAGTTATCAAGTCCGCGTTTTAAGAGGGATTTAGTTTCTTCTTGGCATTTTTCATATTCTAACAAGTATTGTTCTTGTGAGAATTTATAGCGCCCCTCTAAAGATATGCAATTACATATGACTTCTCTAAGCTCATACTCAAATTTGTAATATGGCTTAGCTATATCTGAGCAACTGAGTAGAATGGTAGAGATTAAGATTGCAAAAATAGGGGTTCTGTTTTTTATTTTCGTTTAATCACGCCTAATGTACTTCAAATTTCGGTAGCACAGTGGATTATAAAATTTAGATTATCCTCTATTCATTCCCAACCCCATCCTTCAATTTATATTCATTCAGCCCTTTAACTGCCAAACGGTAGCTCAATCCTAGTTCTGCCATAAAACCAGTTGCTTCTTCTATGGATAGCTTAATGTATCTAAACCCAAAGTGAATATTTAGATTGTTTTCTATGAGCGTTGGAGCACCGTAGTAGTACATTGTACTTGATTTGCCTAGCTTGATAGGGTAGTTTACCACTATACCTGGACTCCAGCCTTCGAATTGTGTCCAATCAGGGTCATTGTCTCCCAATCTCTCCGTGATGTTTTGTACTCCAATATTTAATTCTCCCTGAATATTAATTTGATTAAACCACTTACCAAAAATCAAACCTATCAATAATGTGGGTGGGGCTTCATTCTGTTCTCTAGGGGAAGCAATAGGGAAGGGTCGCTTCAGCTTATTACCATAGAAACTCATATTTAGACCGTAGATCAAATTGTTTTTCCCTGCAAAGCCCAAGTCTATTTTCATCCCTCCTCCAAAAGCTAAATGTCTAGCAGGATTGCCTATGAATTGATTCGCCACACCGCCAATAGTCATATCAAACCTCTGGCCTGATTCATTTATGTATTCGAAATCCTCTAGTTTGGCTTCATTGTATGCAGCCCCTTGAAGATATCCATGTGTACGACTGTTGAACTGGTAAGTGGGATAAGTAAGCTTCAAAAAATAAATAGAGTGCACTGCAACTCCATTTCTTATTCTTGGATTGAAATGTCCAATTTCAAGCGTTTTATTTTGGAGGCTATCGATAATTGCAGGATTGGAAACACCATTGACCTCAGAAAGAGTAGGTTCTCCATATTCATCTACAGAGTAGATAAACTCAATCTCTACACCCTCTATTTCCTTCCGCTGTTCCTTAGTGAATTCAATCCCATAATACTTTATGGCAAGCTCATTTATTCCGCCAATAGGGGAGACGTCTTGATTTAAGCTGTCAAGGACTTGGGCTTTTATTCCGAAGCAGAGTAGGAGGAGTAGAATTGTTGTTATTGTTGTTTTCATGGTGTGGGTGGGTCTTGTTTGCGATGATGATTTTATTGGAGTCAATTTTATATATCTATTAAAATAGAGTAGGGTGGTGCTCAGTGAAAGAAATCGGGCGATAGGTCTAGTTCTTTTGTTTAGTTTGACATCGCTAAAGTAGCTTACAGTTGTCATTAATTTCAAAAGTTGTCTTTTCTTTTTTAATCTACCACTATTTTTAACTCTTCCAGTCGAATTGCCATTGCTTCCACTGAGACAAGAAATTGGTTCGCAATTGAATTTCCAAATAATTCAAACTTCTGAGATGCTATTTGTCTTGAAATTCTTCGAAGATTGATATCTTCTTTTGGATGAATATTAAAAGTCTCTTTAAATATTGCTTTATTGACCTGAGAAAAACCAAATCTTTGCTTAAATTCTTCTTCAACCATTTTCTTAGGCATTAAAAAGAAAGCTGCAAATTTATTAGCTTGAACCTCAAGAGAATCTCTTTCTAGATATTCGCCTTTCTCGTTAGAGCCATCTAATGGTAAATCTCTAAATAAAATCTCTTTTTTATGGAGCATTGCATGTCCTAATTCATGAGCAAGTGTGAACCTTTGAATCTCTTTTGTATAAAAGTTAGATATCCCAACAAATTTCACCACATTATCGCAAACACCTGCAATTTCTTTATATTTACTTGAAGCAAATTCAGTTCCTAAGTTTTTGCTAATGACGACATTGTATCCTAAATTTTTCAAAACCTTTTTTGCATCGAATAATTTCAGTCTATCGTTGATACTTGCTTCATTATTTAGATTGCTAAAATTCCAAAGAGATTTTTGTATTTTCCGAACTATATTTTCAATATACTTAAAATCATTAATTTGGTTTTCATCTACTTCACCCCTTATTAAATCTAGAGAATTCTGAATGGCTATTTTTTCTTTAAGTTCTTCATTTAACTGTTGATGCCTTTTTTTAATTTCAATTTTTAAGTTTTCATATTCATCATCTATAATTTTCAATTTAGAAACTGATGATTTTGAAAATTCGTTGAGAGTTGTTAAGTGGCTCAGATTTAAGGTGATTACAAAAGAGCTTCCACCAAGTGCAGAAACAGATTTTTCTATTGCTACACCCGAATCGCCTCTGACAGCTTTCCAGCCTAAATCGAAAACTTGTAATGCATATTTGGAAAGCTCAACACATAAATTCGCTATTTCAAATGGAATTTCAATTGCCTCAACCATAAGATCATCAACAATTCTTTGAATTTTTGCGGCTTTTATTTTATTTGGTTCTTCGTCTCTTTTTATTCTTGCATTTACAACTTTATGAAAAACCTTACAATCTTCTTGGAACAATTCACTCAGTTTCGGAAATATAATAGTATCAATGTTTTGTTTTATTTCTGCTAAAACAGGCCTGCTTGAACCATATTTTTCAGACCTTTTTTTATCCAGAGTTAAACTTATTACTGTAAGGAGTAGTTTAGAGGCAATCATACCTGAGAAAGCCGCTGCGCTTCCTGAGCCAGGCTTATGGCTTCCTTTTCCAAATTTTTCAAGTAAATCAGTTGTGATTTCATTTAAATAAATAGGTAAATTTGTATGCTCAAATTTTTCATTCATACATCAGAAATTATATTTTGCAGAAATTTGTTAATTAAATATTTTAGTATACTTCGAAAAGCAAAATATAAATAAAAACTAATTTAATTCTAACTTATTTTTATTAGGGATAAATGTATCCTTAATAAACTATTTATGAGTTTAAATCTTTTTTAACTAATTCATAAAAATTAGAAAATACTTCATAGGTTATATCAAGATATTCTTCATCTTTAGGATACAGTGGGATATATCCTTTAAATCCTCCAATTTTTTTTTGGAGCATTATCGTTTTGAAAGATTGCGCATGAATTAATTAACCCAATTTGTTTGCCATTATGAATATCATTAATTTTTTCAATATTTGAATTGTAATCTAAAATCATTATAACGGAGCTTTTTCCATTTAATGGGTCAAGAATATTTTCATCAGGTATCCAAAAATCATTACCAGTATTTATTCTACATGGAAAATCTATTTGAAAAATCGAATTGCTTCCTAAGTTTGAATAATAACAATTAATACCATTATACTTTCGATCTAAAGGTGCCTTTAAAGCAACCAACGCCGATTCAATGTTTTTTGGTTTTTGTGTTTCGTACATAGATTTAAAATAGTTTAATTATTAATTTAAAAATATTTTGCCTGGTTTTTGTTGCGAAGAAGCATCTTATTAAAGCGATTCGTGTAAGGTCAATTTTCTTATATGATTACTAGTGATCAAAAATATCCCCAATTTATATTTCTCCTAATGTAACTGACATTTGACAAGTATTTTAAATCTCTAGGAATAGTGATATGATGTTTAGACCCCGTAATTTTGGTTGTAAAAAGGATTAGATAAAGATAACAAATTCATACAATAGTAATTAACAATTCTGTAAATAATTCGCGAAAGCAAACAGCTGGAGCTCGACAAGCCAGAGGCGCGTTAGAGGTGAGGGGTAGAAGTGGTATGAGCGCATTTTTCTGCGCGAATATAAACGAATGACCCGACAGCGCCTTTTGGTAGCTGTCACCACCAAAAATTAATCCTGCAATTATCAATTTACCAGACACAAGCCTTATCAAAAAAACAAAAAAAGACCGCCTCAAATGAGACAGCCTTTTCTATATTTCTAAACGAATAAGTGAGCTAAGAAAAATTCATAATTCACAATTTATAATTCCAAAGCTTACGCTTTATCATCCACCTCTTCAAACTCAACATCCTGTACATCATCACTCTCCGCAGCACCTTCTCCTTCTGCAGAAGCTTGCTCGCCTCCTTCAGGATTAGCACCTGCTGCTCCTTCTTGCTGAGCCGCATATAAATCTTGACTAGCCGCAGTCCAAGCCGCATTCAACTCTTCCATAGCAGTGTCTACAGCAGCAACATCATCTGACTTGTGTGCTTCCTTCAACTTTGCCACGCCATCTTCGATAGCTTTCTTCTTGTCTTCTGGAATCTTCTCGCCGAATTCTTTCATCTGCTTTTCCGTTTGGAAAATTAGAGAATCGGCAGCGTTCATCTTGTCTACTTTTTCACGAGCTGCTTTATCTTCATCTGCATTAGCAGCTGCTTCCGCCTTCATCTTTTCGATCTCTTCTTTTGACAAACCAGTAGAGGCTTCGATACGAATATTTTGCTCTTTACCCGTTCCTTTATCCTTAGCGGATACGTTCAAGACACCGTTGGCATCCATATCGAAAGTTACTTCTATCTGAGGCATTCCTCTCGGTGCTGGTGGAATACCATCCAAGATGAATCTTCCTACTGCACGATTATCTTTCGCCATTGGACGTTCTCCTTGCAGGATGTGAATCTCTACAGAAGGTTGGTTGTCAGCAGCGGTAGAGTACACTTTAGATTTCTTAGTAGGGATCGTAGAGTTAGATTCGATTACTACATCGTATACACCACCCATCGTTTCGATACCCATTGAAAGAGGCGTTACGTCAAGTAACAATACATCCTTCACATCACCAGAAAGTACACCTCCTTGAATCGCTGCTCCAATCGCAACTACCTCATCCGGATTTACCCCTCTGTTAGGCTTCTTGCCGAAGAATTTTTCTACTGCCGCTTGGATAGCTGGGATTCTAGTAGAACCACCTACCAAAATGATTTCGTCTATTTCATTCTTGTCAAGACCTGCATCAGTCAATGCATCTTGGCAAGGCTTCAATGTTCTTGTAATCAATTCATCTGCCATCTGCTCAAACTGAGCTCTTGTCATCTTTACCGTTAAGTGCTTAGGCACTCCATCCACTGCTGTGATATATGGTAAAGTGATTTCCGTCTCTGTACCTGCTGATAATTCTATCTTCGCTTTTTCTGCAGCTTCCTTAAGACGCTGTAGAGCCATTGGATCTTTTGTAAGGTCAATCGCCTCTTGCTTCTTGAAAGTCTCTGCTAAGTGATCAATAATCACCTGATCGAAATCATCTCCTCCTAAGTGCGTATCTCCATTGGTAGACTTCACTTCAAATACCCCATCTCCCAATTCAAGGATAGAGATATCAAAAGTACCACCCCCTAAATCGAATACGGCGATAGTAGAGTCTTTACCTTGCTTATCCATACCATACGCCAAAGCAGCTGCTGTAGGCTCGTTGATGATACGCTTTACAGTCAATCCAGCAATCTCTCCCGCCTCAATAGTGGACTGTCTCTGAGAATCGTTGAAATAAGCTGGTACCGTTATAACTGCTTCAGTAACTTCTGTACCCAAGAAGTCTTCCGCTACTTTTTTCATTTTCTGAAGAATCATCGCTGATATCTCTTGAGGAGAATATTTTCTACCATCGATTTCAACTCTTGCAGTATCGTTCTCGCCTTTGATTACTTTGTAAGGCATACGTCCAATCTCCGTCTTTACTTCTGAAAAACGAGATCCCATAAAACGTTTTACTGAAGCTACTGTTCCTGTTGGGTTGGTAATCGCTTGACGCTTAGCAGGATCTCCTACTTTACGTTCGCCACTATCCATGAAAGCAACAATAGATGGAGTTGTTCTTTTGCCTTCGTCATTTGGAATAACGACCGGCTCGTTTCCTTCCATTACAGAAACACATGAGTTGGTTGTACCTAAATCGATACCTATTATTTTACCCATTTTACTTTAAATTTTTTATTTGTTTAATTTTGTTTTGCCGCCTTTATTGGGCATACATATACTAATATGTCAATGTATGTGCCAAGGCAAACAACCTGACAAATATGGTGAAGATGCGTAAAACCAGCTGTATTCAGCTGTCTCAAAGACATAAGCCAAGATGACAAGCTGTCAAAACGACATGTTTCTAAAATCTGTCATATCTTGTAAAAAGGGTGGTTTAGCACCTAAATTTTAGCGAAATTGTGGTTTACGGACCAAGGATATAAATCTTAAAAAATCGATAATGATAAGAAGTGTTTTTTTGATATTAGGATTGAGTTTAGTGTTACTTTCCTGCACGGGTAATAAGACCCCAGATCAAAAAGTGAGCATAGGGGATAGTCCTATTAGTGAGGAGTTAAGAGCTAAGGCCCAAGCAGTCGGGAAGATTCCAACCTCTATCGAAATCAACTTCATTAGTGGGTATTGGCATATAGCCAGCGCCTTCAATGTGAGTAGCTTAGGAGACTTCAAAGAATATAACGGTACCTGGTTTGATTTTAGGGAAAACAACGAATTCATTTGGGGGCGATCAGGTGATGAAGTAGGCAAAGGGGCATGGGGCTGGGATGAAGGAAATGAATACATCTACTTCTTTGGAGAGCTAAATACAGAATTTTTTATGGGAGAATGGCAAGCCAAAAATAATGGTGACGTCGTTATATGTATAGGCAGTACACCTAACAATTCAAGGTCTACTCAATTTAAATTAGTAAGAAGGCACAATAAAATAATTACAGAATGAAAGCCTACTCCATTTTTCTTCTACTCATAGTTTCCTTGCTATTTATGCAATGCGCTAAATCAGGAGGGGAGGAAGTACTAGCGGATAAATCTCAAGAAAGGGCTTTTAGCGAAATGGATTCTCAGTCAAACGAGAATGACTTACTATCTTCGCCTGACTGGGCCAAGGATGCTACTATCTATGAAGTTAATCTAAGACAATATACAGAAGAAGGCACATTCAAATCCTTTCTGCCGCACATACCTAGGTTAAAAGATATGGGAGTCGATATACTATTGTTTATGCCAATCTATCCCATCGACCATAGTTATACTAGTGAATTGGGTAATAACTTTGCAGTGCAAGACTACACAGCAGTCAATGAAAAGGAGCATGGTACTTTGGCGGAATTCAAGGAAGTGGTGACTGAGATTCATAGATCAGATATGAAAATCATTTTGGAATTTATGCCGAATTACACTGGTTGGGATCATGCGTGGATAACTGAGCATCCAGAATATTATGCCAGGGACTCTGAGTATAAAATAGTAAAATTCTTTAGAGAAAATCGAAAGAGGCCTTTAAACGGAGCAGATTTAGCGGAACTTGACTTCGACAAAATGGAGTTAAGAAAAGCTATGACTGCTGAAATAAAATGGTGGCTAACAGAACATGACATTGATGGATTTAAGTTTGATTTTGCATATGAAGCTCCCAATGAATTTTGGGATACTTGCATAAAGGAATTGATGCAAACTAAAAAAGTTTTTTTGTTAGCGGATACGGAGAAACCATACCTGAGGAATAAGGCAGGCTTTTCCGCAGATTATGGAATGAGTCTTTATTATATCATGGACGATATTGCTCAAGGTAAAGGCAATGCAGGTGATATCATAAATTGGTACAAGGAGAGCAGAAGGAATTATCAAAAAGGGTATCATGTTCTCTATACTTCTAACAATGATAAAAATAAATGGAGAGGTACAGAGTTTGACAGATTTGAATTAGGTCACAAAGCCTTTGCTATTTTGTGTGGTACCTTAGAAGGAATGCCTCTAGTGTATAGTGGCCAGGAAGAACCCCTAAGAAAGAGATTAAAGAATCTAAAAAAAGACCCAATCGGGTTTAAGAATTATGCCTACGCGGATTTCTATAGAACCTTGTTGAACTTAAAGAAAAAGAACCAAGCTTTGTGGAATGGACAGGCTGGGGGAGAAGCTACTTTTTGGAATACCAACAATGAAGACGTTATTGCTTATAGTCGTGAAAAAAATGGGAATATTATTTTTGTTGTTATTAATCTTTGTTCTAAGCAGCAGACTGTTGATCTAAGTACAGTTGGTCTTGAAGGGGCCTACAATAATGTCTTTAGCAGCAGCACTACTAGCTTGTCTAGCAAGTCAAAATTTAATTTACAGCCTTGGGATTATTTGGTGTTGAGTAAGAGTAAAAAATGATTGAATCTGTTTTTGTCTGAAAGAACAATTAAGGAATTCGGTATTCGTCATTTAAGTTTTTGACTCTAACTAAAGAGTGATTTATTATATCGAGGATAATTATATTTCTTTTCTCACTCTTTCTTTGCCATTGATAAAAAGAAACATGGCTGAACATTGCGCAGCAATTTTGACCCAGCGGGTCAGAATCGTCAAAGAACCGTGGCGTGCAAGATTGTCATAAGGCTTATAACTTCTATATGGATATTTCTTGCCTCGACATGTTTGTCTCGGTTCATTCCTTATTTTGATCCACAGGATCAAAATTGCTACGCATCTGTCAATCACTGTCCTCCTTGCCGGTTTTGGTTTGTTCTCTTATTTTCAAGTTTTCTAAATTGAGAATTAGTAAGAATAGAGAATAACTATTTTCGTAAGCGTTAAGAAACCCTGTCTGCCGACAGGCAGGCTTACAACCGAGAGCCTGCCTGGGTGACCAGTCTGATAGGGTTTTTGTTATTTTTTTACGGAAAAAAGTAAGCGAGAGAATTGAAAGTAAGAGTAGCCAAAAAAAGAAGTCAAAATCCCGAGCCACATCCTAAAATTTAAAAAATAGATTAACTCTTCCCTAGCTAACCCTCATCTTAGTAATCATCTTGCTACTCTGCACCACAAGTGTCTTCGTCTCGGCAATATATTTACACTTAGACTTCTTCCCATCAATAATCAAAACCTTAGGCTCAAACTCCAGGCCAATGATTTCAAACTTATAATTCTTGTAAGGCAATTTGTACTTCCCCTCAGAAGCAACAATACAATCAAAAGCTTGGCTTCTGCCAGTGAATTCAAAATGAATTTTCTTGTACTTGTCTTTAAGGTGCTTATAGCCTTCACCAGCATCTTCATAGTAGTACCCAATACTCATATCATCAGAAGTGAATATTTTGAAAGTGATTTCATTCAACTTCTCCTTCGTATGTTGACGAACGGGGTGGAATGGAATGATGCTACCTTCTCTTGCGAAAACAGGAATGTGATCTTCTTCTAACTTGAGAGTAACCTTACTTTTATTTTCTGTGTCTTCGTAAGTGTGGAAATTGTACCAATTGCCAGCCGGTAAATTTATAGTTTGGGTACGCGCCTTTTTTCTGATGACAGGAGAAACAAGTAGGTCTCTACCAAACATGAAATCACGTTCCTCGCTAATAAACTTTTTAGAAGACTGATTTTCGAAAATCATAGATCTAGTCATCGGTGTACCATGACTGATATGTTGCTCAAAAGTAGTATAGATATACGGAAGCAATTGATATCTAAATTCAATCGCTTTACGATTTAGCTTTTCCGCTTTTTTGCCGAAAGCCCACGGCTCTGAGTCAAGTCTATCTTTCTGTTCGATTTCTGAATCCGCTTGATCCACACCAGCAGAACCGTCTTCTCTATTGCCTATAGAATGAATTCTATAAAAAGGATGAAAGGCCGCTAGTTGTAACCAACGGGTCATCAATTCTGGTTCCGGTTGATCAACAAAACCTCCAATGTCTGATCCTGCAAATGAGAATCCAGAGACACTCAAACGCTGTACTTGCAAACTAGATAATTGCATATGCTCCCAATTTGCAATATTGTCTCCCGTCCATACGGAAGAGTAACGCTGTCCACCACTATAGGTAGCTCTGGTCAATACAAAAGGGCGTTTCTTTTTATTCAGTTTTTTAAGCCCTTGTTGAGTAGCGACAGTCATCTGCATTCCATAGATGTTATGGGCTTTGCGGTGGTTCCCTCCTTGTCCTTCATAGTGGTGTAATACCTCATCTGGGAAGGTGCAGGACTTGACTTTAAATACAGCAGGCTCATTCATGTCATTCCAAAATCCACTGACGCCGGTATCATTGTATAGCTCTCTGTAAAGCGAGCCAAACCATTGGCGAACCTTCTTGTTCGTAAAATCAGGGAAGACACAAGAGTCTGGCCATACAGGCCCGACCATTAATCTTCCGTCAGTACGTCGACAGAAAAATCCTTTTTCTATTCCTTGATCGTAGACGAAATAGCCCTTCTCTGCTTTGATACCTGGGTCAATCATGACAACTGTGTCGAAACCTTTTTTATCTAGTTTCTTAATTGCTTTTTTGAGCTTTGGAAAGAACTTTTTATTTACAGTAAAACATCTGAAGCCATCCATGTAATCAATGTCCAAATAGATAGAATCACAAGGAATCTTTCTCTTTCTAAACTCCTCTGCTACTCTAATAAATCTATCTTCCGGATAATAACTCCAGCGACATTGATGGAATCCTAAAGCCCACAAGGGTGGTAATTCTGGTACTCCTGTCAACTTTGCATACTGCTCTGCGACAGAGGTCAAAGCAGGACCGTAGATAAAGTAATAATTGATTTCTCCACCCTCTGCATGATACTTCACTTCGTCTTTGACTTTGGATGCAAAGTCGAAATGACTGCGGTAAGAATTGTCATGATATATACCATATCCGACCCCTTGCTTCAAACCATAGTAAAAAGGAATGGTCTTATATAAGGGGTCTGTCTTTTTTCCATAGGCAAAGGCATCGGTATTCCAGTTGTTTACCTTTTGTCCACGAAGCTGGAGGCTACAAGATTTGTCTCCTAAGCCAAAAAAAGACTCTGTCTTTATAGACTTTTTTCTTAGTTCAGTATGTATAAATCCTTTATGGATAGTTGATCTAAAAACGGGTGGGGCGGCATCTTGATTGATGAGTTTATTCTCATGGTCATAGAAAGTCACGCTCATGTCTTTTTTAGCCACCTTGCAACTTACTTGCTTACCAAAATACTGATAAGCAGAAGGCGATTCTTTGGATGAGATTTTTTGCTTTTTTGTTTTAAATCCTTCATCAATAGCATAGGAGAAATCTGCCTCCAATGTTTGGTAGGCATACCTCACCCGAATCATAGTTTCTGTAAGAAACTCAATCTTCAACTGAACGTCGTTTTCGCTTTGCATTAGGATGGTATTACCCTTATGCTTGACACTCTTTATTTTATTGGGAGATATATCCGTAAAGACATCATTATACCGTTCATGGTTACCAACGTCCTTGACGTTTACCAATTCCGGTTCTACAGGTTTTGCTGTTTTTTTCCTTTTTGCCATGATAGCGTATGATTTTCTAGATTATCAAACGGTGTTCTACTAAATTAGTTAAAATATGAAACGGCAAAATAATAGATATTCACCTTAATTTGCTGATATCTAAGTGCTTACTTATTAATATTATTCGTATTATATGAGATATAGGAGTTTATTGGCTTGATATTCAGTTCTTTAATACATACATTTGCGCCATTATTCACAAATATTTAAACATGATATCACACATTTTGCCTAGATTATTCTCGGCGCTTTTAATTTTAACTATCTCAGCAATAACTTTCTCTTGTGGAGAAGATGATCCAACAGCAAGCGAAAACCTTGAAGGAACATGGGATGCTACTAGCTTTGTACTTGCAGGCACAGAAACAATTGGAGTTACCAATGAATCATTTGAGTTAAATTTCAGTTCAAATGGAGATAATACAGGTACCTATCAAGGCACTACTACGGACATCAATGGGACTCCTAATACTACGGCCTTCACGTATGAAATTCTTGACAATGGAAATAGACTACTTTTAGGTTCTGATACATTGGAGATGAATGTTTCTGAAAGCAATTTAAGATTAGATGGAACATTTCAAGGAAGCACCTATTTAGTGCTGGCGAATCAGTAAATGGTTTAAAGCTAATCAATTAAAAAAGCCCATTTTGCAAATAGCAAAATGGGCTTTTTTAATTTGACATATGCAACTCTTATTTTATTTTATTTATAAGTACTCCTTCGTACCCTTCAAGTTGAATAATATAGCTTCCATTTGCAAAAGTTTTCATGTCAATCTCAAGAATCGAACTAGATGCTATTAGCTTATTGATGACTTGTCCTTGTTGATTATATATCAAAACTTGAGACCCTATTTCGAGGTCTCCCAAATCTATTTTAAGAAAATCTGAAGTTGGATTTGGATAGAAAGAAATATTTTTAGGCAATGGAGTTAAAGTAGATGTAGCTAAGTCATTGTCATTATTAAAGGTAGGTTGCTTGATAACAAATGACCCAATACCATTTGGGTCTCTTGCAAAAGAAAAATCTTCATCTAATTCTGGAAAGTCAACTTGATCTACGATATTATTATTCGGATCCGTTAAAAACAAACTCTCACCTACGGCGGAAAGCTTGAATTGCACGTGCAATGGTCCTTGCTCCTGATCATCATCTGCCCAAAAAATCAAATAGCCATTTTCCGCTATCACAGTTCCCTCAGGTATGGTAAATTTACCCAAATCATTTTCATCATCAGAAAGCCCAAATCCAGATAAATCCATAGGGGTATCCATGTTGTTATACAATTCGATCCAATCATCAAAATCTCCAGCTTCATCAGCAACTGCAGCTTCATTATCGGACATTAATTCATTTATTACAACTGTAAGGTTGGATTGAGCTATTAATGCATTAGATGCTCCGAGCATAAAAAGTACTATTACATATAAATTTAATTTCATAAATTTTTTTTTTATTTGTGTTTAATATTCAAAAAAATATACTAGAAGGAAAAAAAATGAGAAATCTAATTTGACTTATGTCAACTATCTTCCAGAATAAACTCTCCCTTGACTAACCAAGAGATTCCAAATGCCCAAAGTGCAAAAGTTTCTAGCCAAAATACAGGCTTATAAATAGCCAAATGTGGATAGCTATGCTCTAGCCATGTGATATATATCACAATCACAGCAATACTTAGAATCATAATGATACCAGCTAAGCGGTAAATGTTATTTCGTTTTAGTTTTTGAGGAGTAGGTAAGCGACTGCCTTTAGTAAATTGTACTATGGAGATATAGGCCGACATCAGAAAGAATACTCCAGCGGAAACAAAATGCAAGGTGCTGATAATACTATCTTCTACAAGCTCATTCACACAAGCTGTCAATGGTGGTTCTACTGAAGTAGGAAGAAAAGCAACTCCTAGACTCGCCAAGCCACAGATAGCACTTAAGATTCTGTCTTTCTTGTCATATCCGCGGTAACTAAAAAGATAGAAAGCAACAGCAGAAAGTATGCCTACAAGAACATTACGCATGTCAGTATAGTAGTAGGCACTAATGCTCCCTTGTATTTCTTGGCAATCATTCAAGACTATCGTTCCAATCAATAAGACTAATGGTAATGCGATTCCAAGTATTCCAATCGCTTTTCGAATGCTTAAAAAAGAAATAATAAGTTGCTCATTTTTAGAGCTTACCTGATTAGTAGACATGCCTCAAATGTAATAAGAAAAAAATTAGTTTTAGTCCGTACTAAAAAGTAACGGATTGCCAAAAGAGACAATTTAGAGATTCGTGACTTTTCGGAGCGAGTTCATCTTTCAAATGAAATTTTTGCCACAATTCTACCTTAGCAAATGGGCTAAAGAGCCTCCTTTTTGCATCATCAAATCCACCTTATTAGCAACCTCTTCGTCCACAACAAGTGGAGGCGCGTGATGCGGCTTCACTCTGGCGTCTATAATTAAAGACCCTTTGCAACCCCAGTGCTTATGCTGCACAAAGGAGTGTACACCATGTATATCATGTGAAGGATTTGCTCTAGTAAAGGTAGCCCATAAAAAATTGTTAAGTTCAGCACTTAGAAATGCACTATCCTCTGTTAGTACCACCATAGGATACTTGTTAGCATCTATTTTGGTGAGCGCGTCTCCGATCTGAGATATATCATCTTCATAAGAATTCACTTTGTATGCTGGACTACTTATAGACAGAATACCAGGTCCCACCATGTGAGCAGTTGAGAAACCTGTTGGTAGATTTAAATGCAGTGGTACTTCATTTGCTAAAGTCCTTCTCTTTTCACCTACAGCGGCAATCACTACTTTACTACCAGCATTCCAGTCGGTACCAGAATAGTCAAGCGTATCTATCGTAGTGTTCGTTTGGAAGTGCAAATCTCGCGACCAATCTACTCGCTCTAGTATATGTGTAAAAAAATCTGCTATATCATGACAATGCAGGTTAGGGTTATCCGCATGATTTGCGATGATTAAAAATTTTGCAAGAGAAGTTTGACCACTTCCAATTATTCGATTGGCCTGTGTGAGTATTTCCTCTGGCTTTTTATCTCTAAAGGGCATATATCTCTCGCTACCTATAGCAAGCAGCAAAGGGTGTACCCCTGCCGCATCTACAGCATGAATTTCTTTCACCCCTGGAAATTCTTGATGCATCAAGGGCTGTACCAACTTGTGTATCAAATAACCAAAACTACTATCTTCTTGAGGAGGTCTTCCGACTATTGTGAAGTGCCATAGCGGGTTTTTTCTATGATATACCTTCTTTACATCCATGACTGGAAAATCATGCTGCAAACTGTAGTAGCCAAGATGGTCTCCAAAAGGCCCTTCTGGTTTTTTTTCATTCTTACGTATCACTCCTGTGATGCAGAAGTCTGCATCTGCACTTAGTATATTGCCCTCATCGTATAGGTATCTAAATCTTCGTCCGCCTAGCATCCCAGCAAATGTCAATTCGCTTAAACCTTCTGGCATCGGCATAATCGCCGCAAAAGCATGTGAAGGTAAACCGCCAACAAACACTGAAGCATGAAATTCGTCTTCCAGTTTATTATACATAGTGTGATGTACTCCTATCCCACGATGAATTTGGTAGTGCAAGCCGATTTCTTTATTGGTTTTGTATTCATTGCCCGTCATCTGGATTCGATACATCCCTAGATTCGATTCCATTATATTTTTCGATTTAGGAGGTAGTGTCATTACTTGTGGAAGCGTGACAAATCCACCACCATCCATTGGCCAAGAGATTACTTGCGGCAGTTTATCGATGGTAGTTTCCGCATACTTTATCGGCGCACCAAAATATTGCTTTCTCGGCAGCGCTTTTATCGCCGTAAAAGGGGCAGACAAATAATGTAGCGGACGCTTAAGCAAGTTGGACGGATCGGCCTTCAGGTCAATCACCTTTCTCGTTTTGCCAATAGTCTTTCTAAATATAAAATCCGTCCGCTCTTTCGTCCCGTATATATTACTGATGGCCTGAAAAGGACTTCCTTTTACCTTCTCAAATAACAGCGCAGGACCCTTCGCATCATAAACTCTACGATGGATTTCACCCATTTCTAGATTGGCATCCACCTCTATAAACACTCGTTTGAGGTGCCCATTTTTTTCTAAATCCTTCGCGCAATCGCGCATACTCCTATACTTCATAAGTTCTTTTGACGCTCGTAAATATAACAGCAATTTAGACAATGGGTTGAATCGATGAAGCTAAAGTTTTGTAGATGTATGATTTGGGGCCTACCCAAGTATTTCAGGAGCGCCTTGTCAAGGCGCTCCTGATATACTTGGGTCGCTACGCTTTCAGGCTCCACATTCGTTCGGTCCCTAAGTCTTGCTAGCTGAAAGCTACGCAGGACCTAGGGACAGGCTCGTTCCTCGCCTCCTTTCGCATCGCTAGTCCAAGGTTTTATTAAAAAAGGGGGGGGCAATTAAGACCAACTCTAGCATGTTTGTTACGTACGAGCACTCTATTATGTAGATATCAATACGATGGGGTTAAAACCTATCGCTATGATGTGTCGTGCTTTCAGCACTTAAGATTTTTCTTATTATCAATAGAAAGAGATATTTAGAAGTAAGCGAAATGGCGTCAACAGTGCCAAATATAAATAGCCTATTTCGATAACGTTGTGCAAGTATTAGCAATTCCAAATTTAAGAACATGATTGCTTTCAATTCCAACAAGATCACCAGATATAAAGGAGAATAAATTTCGACCTTTAAACCTGCCTGCTGACGCAGTCGGGTAGGTTTACAATCGAGAGCCTGCCTGGGTGACCAGTCTGACAGAGTTTTTGTTTCTTTTCACGGGGTAAAAGAAAGAGTGAGAGCAGAAGGCAAGATTGCAAACGATGAAATAGTTCAATTTAAAAATAAGCACCCGAATTTAAATTTCCTACTTTACCCCAAAATAGAAAAAGCACCTTGATCATTCGACCAAAGTGCTTTTATCGTTTTGCTTTGCTATC
>CAYWOZ010000041.1:0-20276 GCA_964458675.1 uncultured Saprospiraceae bacterium | reverse complement strand
TGATTCGTTTCAAAATAAAGTGGAGGGACGGTAATTGGAAAAATGAGTTATTGGATCCTTGTACCCCCCAATGCAAGGATCCAACTCATTATTTATAAAGCCGCATTCGGCTTTATGTCTTAGGTATGATTCGTTTCAAAATAAAGTGGAGGGACGGTAATTGGAAAAATGAGTTATTGGACCTCTGTACCCCCCAATGCAGAGGTCCAACTCATTAATTATAAAGTCGCATTCGACTTTATGTCTTAGGTATGATTCGTTTCGATATAAAGTGGAGGGACGGTAATTGGGAAAATGAGTTATTGGATCCCTGTACCCCCCAATGCAGGGATCCAACTCAAATTATAAAACCATAAATGGTCCTATGTCTTAGGTATAATTTCGTTTGTGTGTATATAATAAAGGGGGAATAAGTAATCCTATTGATTATTGAGGGGAATACTTAAAAGTGGGAGGATAAAAAAGTGAGTGAATGGACCAACTGTACCCCCCAATGCAATTGGTCCAACTCACCTTATAAAGCCCGAAAGCTTTAGTTCTTTGGTATTAATTTTCGATTCGTAAGGGAGGATTTGCTGCGGCTAAGAAAAAGTGAGCGGTAGATCAGTTCTACCCCCCGATGAACTGATCTGACTCACTTTAAACCTATTGCTAGGCCTAAATCTTAATTGCAAAAGATGAATTAAATTCCATAATTATCCAGGGGGAGGATTATAATTCAACACTTAGGAATATGCAAGTTTGATGCCATATGGATTAAGCGTAATATGTACTAATGGCATAAAAAACATAAGCTATAGTACCCTTTTGGCTATATTTGTGCCAAAATGACATGGTATTCTGAATGGTATATATATTGAGGAATTAAAATAAAAACATACATCTATGACAAAAGGAAATATATCGGTACAAACGGAAAACATCTTTCCGATTATTAAACAGTTTCTTTACTCCGATCAGGAGATATTTTTGAGAGAATTAATCTCGAATGCTGTCGATGCTACTTCAAAAATTCAAACGCTTTCTAGAAAGGGCGTATATAAAGACGAACTAGGCGACGTAACTATCGAAGTGATTTTAGATAAGGAGGCAAAGACGCTCACTATCAGAGATAAAGGAGTAGGGATGACAGAGTCTGAGGTCAATAAGTACCTCAATCAAGTGGCGTTTTCAAGCGCACAAGATTTTTTAGAAAAATATAAGAACGAGTCTTCTATCATAGGCCACTTTGGTTTGGGCTTTTATTCTGCATTCATGGTAGCAGATAAGGTAGAAGTTGTGACGCAGAGCCATAAGCGTAAAGACCGCACAGTTATGTGGACTTGTGAAGGGGATCCTAAGTACACTTTGGAGAAAGTAGACAAGAGGCAGAGAGGATCTGATATAGTACTACATATCAGTGACGATGCTACAGAATACCTCGAGGAATCAAGGATTCAAGAATTGCTCAATAAGTATTGCAAATTTTTACCTGTAGAAATAAAGTTCGGAACAAAGACCGAAAAAGTCTACAAGGATGATGAAGATAAAGAAGGAACAGATGTGGTGTCCGATAATATCGTCAACAATCCAAACCCAATCTGGAAGAAGGCTGCTAACAAAATAAAGGAGGAAGAATATAAGAGCTTTTATAATGAGCTTTACCCATTTAGTCAGCCTCCGATGTTTTGGATTCATCTTAACATTGATTATCCATTTAATCTAACGGGAGTACTTTACTTTCCTAAGATTAATAATTCGATGGAGGTGCAGAAGAATAAAATTCAACTGTACAGTAATCAGGTTTATGTAACGGATGAGGTAAAAGAAATTGTGCCAGAATTTTTGACACTATTGCATGGTGTAATTGATTCTCCAGATATTCCGTTGAATGTATCAAGGTCTTATCTGCAAAGTGATCAGAACGTTAAAAAGATTACTAGCTATATCACAAAGAAGGTAGCGGAAAAACTCAACAAGTTATTTAAGAAGAAGCGCGAGTCTTATGAGGAGAAGTGGAATGACTTGAGTGTGTTCGTGAAGTACGGAATGGTGAGTGACGAGAAGTTTTATGATAAGGCGATTAAGTTTGTATTGTTAGAAAGCACAGATGGTAAATATCATACGATAGAGGAGTACAGGGAGAAAATTAAGACTGCTCAGACAGATAAATACGAGAAGCAGGTATTCTTATACTGTAACAATAAAGAAGAGCAGGCGAGCTATGTAAAAGCGGCTCGGGACAAAGGCTACGATGTCTTAGTAATGGATAATGTGATAGATAATCACTTTATGCAGCAGTTAGAGCAGAAGTTGGATAAGGTGACTTTTGTGCGTGTGGATTCAGACATCGTGAGCAACCTTGTACAAAAAGATGAGACTATGGAGTCTGTCTTAAGTGAGAAGGAGAATGAAAAGGTATTGAACATTTTCAAAGAGAAGATTGCAGCGGAAGCCAATAGATTTGAAATGAAGGCATTGTCTCCCGATGAACCACCGGTAATCATTACTAAGCCAGAGTTCATGAGAAGAATGGCAGAGATGCAGAGATTGCAGGGTATGGATATGAGCATTATGCCGGAGTCTTATAATGTAATCATCAACTCAAATCACACTTTGGTAGCAGAGAAGCTCAATAAGATGAGAAACGATGAAAAGAAGAGCGAATTCGCCCATTACTTGTATCAGCTGGCCTTGCTAAATCAAGGAATGTTGAAAGGAGAAGGCCTGAGTAAGTTTGTGGCTAGAAGTATTGAATTTTTGAAATAGAGAATATCTTAAAATGAATGCGAGCAGGCTGTGAATTTACTTTTGCAGCCTGCTGTTCATTTCTATGGCTTTGTCATAGAAGAAGCTGTTTTCTAGTTTAATGATTTCGTTCAGAAAAACTTCGGCTTCTACAATGTTGTCCGTTTTGATATGGACTAATGCTAAGTACCAACTAGCCTCTTCAAAAAAGATATCGCTATTGATTCTAACCGTACTAAGTTCTTCTTCCGCTTTCTCAAATTCATCCATCTCGAGATGAGCAATACCTTTATAGAGTCTTAATTGGTTGTCGTCTTCCTTTTGGATAAGAAGAGAGTCAAAGCTGAGCACGGCAGCCTGATAAAATCCTAGATTATAATTTTGAATAGCTTCCTTGTAAGAAGAGGAGATATTGTTTCCTCTAGTCTGATTGTCCCAGCTTGGTTTTTGGTAATATTGTGCAAAAACATTCTCGCTGTTATTTGCGAATTTATACTTGTATACCGCAAATCCTCCAACAATGATCATGCAAAGCATTGCGGCGATAGAGAGCCAAGTTTTGATGGAGTCATTTTTATTTAATGCTTTATGATCCAGCTCCTTTGGATACAATATGTACCCTTCCATAGCGTCTTGGCATAAAGCACAGCCCAACATATGATTTTCTACCTCGAAACGTTCTTGCTTCGAAAGCGACTTTTCCAGATAGGCACTTATCTCAGATTGACTGAGACAGGATTTCTGTGTATTGATATCGGTTGGATTCCAACTCACACGTAATTTTTTAGTTCTTGATGTATGAATACCTTCATTTTTCTCTTACCATTTTGCAGGTGACTTTTCACTTCATTTATATTCATCCCTGTTTCTTTTCCAATTTCTAAGTAAGAATATCTTTGAAAGAAAAATAAGCGCACACAAAGTCGCTGCTTTTCATTTAGAACATCTTGTGCATTCTCCATTAGTCGGGCAAGATGTTCTTCATCCTGTCTTTCTATAAGACGTTCCTCAGCATTAGAATCCACAACTTCTTGAATATTTATCTGAAATTTTCTGAATCTATTTAACGTAGATACTTTGTTCTGCTTTTTACGAAGTTCATCTAAACACAAGTTCTTAGCGAAAGTATATAACCAACTTTTGAATTGCAAGGCATCAAGACCTTTTGCTCTTGCCACTAGCTTTTCGTAAATCTGACTTTTTAGGTCTTTACTCCATTCGGGGTCATTGGTGTATTTAAGGCAGATTCCATAGATAAGATGTTCATATCTATGGAATAGCTTAACAAGCCATAGCTGGTCACCTGTATGGGAGTATTTGCTGAGCAATTCCTTATCTTCTTGATCCTGATGGTTCAACATTGGTAGTTTAAGCGCTTTTTTGATGAATAATTTGCAAAAATACCTCGCTCAAGATCGGATGGGAGTATTTTTTGATTAGAAAAGGTTAATTTTGCAGTGGTTAATGTTTTAAGCAAAGTTTGCAAAACATCATAAAGCACGATTAAATATACTATTAAAATGGCAATATCCATCGGTTCAAAAGCTCCTGATTTTTCTCTTGTAGCGGACAATAAAGAAACAGTAAACCTTAGCGATTATAGAGGTAAAAACGTGGTAGTTTTGTTCTTTCCATTGGCTTTTACAGGGGTTTGTACTACTGAATTGTGTACAATGCGAGATGATATAGCGAACTATGCTAATATGAATGCAGAAATTGTTGGGGTTTCAGTGGATTCGCCATTTGTATTAGAGCAATACAAAGCAGCTCAAAATTTGAATTTTCCACTTTTATCGGACTTCAATAAAGACGCAAGCAAAGCATACGATTCTCTATATGATGAATTTCCTGCATTTGGGATGAAAGGAGTATCGAAAAGAAGTGCTTTCGTTATAGACAAGGAAGGAGTGGTTAGATATGAGGAAATTTGTGCTAGTCCAGGCGATTTGCCAAACTTTGAAGCTATCAAAGAAACATTATCTGAAATAAAATAGTTACCTTACTTAAGGTAATACACACAAATGTTGATAAATATGTATACATCTAGTTTGAAAGAAGGTCAGTTCAAAAATATCTACAACACAGCGGTTGATGAATTAGAAGAGGTAATGGTTGAGGAGCTGACTGATGTTGGGACTAACAGTGAGCTTGTGGTATATAATGATGACCACAATACTTTTGACTGGGTTATTCAATGCTTTGTTGAAGTGATCGGTCATACTTTTGAGCAATCAGAACAGCTTTCTTTATTGGTGCATTATAAAGGGAAGGCGGCCGTGAAGACTGCTCCAATGAATATACTTAAGCCACTAAGACATGAATTGATCAATAGAGGTCTTTCTGCTGTGATAGAATCTTGCGATTAGTATAACAATTGTATTGGCTTCAAAAAGAGTTGGTTTTTCCTCATGCTAGCCTTAGCGATGAAGATGGCTTATTAGCAATAGGTGGAGACCTTTCACCGGATAGAATTTTACTTGCATATAAGAATGGTATATTTCCTTGGTTCAATCCTGGAGAGCTATTTCTATGGTGGAGTCCCAATCCAAGATTTGTACTTTTTCCTGAAGAGCTAAAAGTTAGCAAAAGTATGCGACCTTATTTCAATCAAAAAAAATTCATCGTCAAGTATGATACTTGTTTTGAACAAGTCATCAAAAATTGTAGCCTATCAAAGCGCAAAGGACAAAATGGCACATGGATTACCGATGAAATGATACATGCTTATGTCAAGCTCCATAAATTGGGCTGGGCGCATTCCATAGAGGTTTTTGAAGGCCAAAAATTAGTTGGCGGTCTTTATGGTATAGCAATAGGAAAAGTGTTTTTTGGAGAATCTATGTTTTCCAATGTAAACAATGCTTCTAAGTTTGGATTCATTAGTTTAGTGAGACAGTTGATAAAGAAAGGATACAATCTCATCGATTGTCAGCAAGAAACGCCACATTTGGCAAGCTTAGGAGCAAGCGCTATACCACGAGACACCTTTCTGAATTTGATGGACAAGAATAATGAATTGCCGCATGAACCTATAAGTTGGTTGGACTTATTTGATGAGGAAGTTTAATCCTAATGGGCACCTCTATTAACTTCTGAAATAAAAATTTTAGTTTGCTTCTTGTATGGGGTTAATAGAGGTGCCCTAATCTTATATTTGCAGTATGATCCGATTTTTGCTTTTACTCATTGCTTTTGTTAGTATCTCGGCTACTATTCATCTTGGCTCGGGTTTGAGAAAGAATTACCCGCAAGACTATTTTCGTTCGCCTGTGGATCACCCTATTAAATTGAGTGGCACCTTTGGAGAATTAAGACCAAATCATTTTCATGCGGGCATCGATATCAAAGCTAAAAGCGGAAGAACAGGGCAAGATATTTATGCAGTAGCGGATGGTACTGTATCTAGAATCAATATCAAATCTAGTGGATATGGGAATGCGCTCTATATTGACCACCCGAATGGTTATACCAGCGTGTACGCGCATTTAGAAAAATTTCCCAAAGATATCGCCGACTATATGCACAAGCAGAGGTACTTGGATAAGAACTCTGAAATTGAACACCATCCTCCAGCAGGTACATTTAATTTCGCAAAAGGAGACTATATCGGAACCTTAGGGGTCAGTGGTAGATCCTACGGGCCTCATCTACATTTTGAGATAAGAGAAACGGAGAGTGAGGTGCCTATCAATCCACTTTTGTTTGGTTTGAAAATAGAAGATAAAGTAAGACCGGACTTAAGGGCTCTCAAAGTGTATGCTTTGGATGCTAATATGAACGAATTGGATACTAAGCAATACAGTTTGCGAAGTAGCGGCAAAAAGTATAAAACAAGCACAGACACAATAGAAGTAGATACTTGGCAGATTGGACTTGCCTTAAAAGCTTATGATCAAATGACGGGGGTGTCTAATCTTAATGGAATCTATTCTTTAGAAATGTTTGTACAGGATAGTTTACATTTTGGTTTTACTATGGATGAGATTGCGTTTCATGAAACGAGGTATATCAATGCGCACCTTGATTACCCAGAGCGAGAACAAAAAAAGAGTTACTTCAATCGATGCTTTCGATTACCAGGAAATGAATTGTCTATCTATGAATCTAATGAATACAATGGAGTAATTAATGTCTCTGATGAAAAAGCCATTAAAGTAAAATATTTAATCACCGATTTGAATGAAAATGTAAGTGACCTTATTTTTTGGTTGAAGAAATCTACCAAGGAGGTAGATTTTGAAAACGAATCCTATCAGTATTTACTTTTTTACGACCAGGATAATGAAATTGATAGGAAGGATATTAATTTGTTTTTTCCTAAAGGAGCTCTGTACAGAAATTTAGAATTGCAGTTTCTAACTTCTACAGAGAGCTCTAATAATATTTATTCAAAGGTGTATCATCTGCATGACAGGTTAACGCCACTGCATAAGTATTTTGATATTGCAATCAAACCAAGTCTTCCATTAGGAGACTTTAGAGATAAAGCTTTTATTGGCTATTGTGAGGATGACCAAAAATATTCTAACTGTGGCGGATCTTGGGAGGGAGAAAAGCTAAAAACGAAAACAAGCCAGTTTGGCAATTTTTGTATTTTGTTGGATACCGTACCTCCAATGATTGAACCCGTGCGATTTAGTTCCAAATGGGCGAAGCGCAATTCTGTATCCTTTAAGATTGAAGATAATTTTGATGTAGGTAAAGGAGGCAAAGGAATGACTTATGAAGCTTATCTAGACGATCAATGGATTCTTATGAGTTATAATGGTAAGACAGAAACTATTACCTATCGATTTGATGAGCATCTCCGAGCAGGCCAGCATGTATTCAAATTATTGGTGACAGATGGTATGGGTAACTCTACTTCTTTTATTAAAAGCATAAATAGATGAGCACAGAAGAACAAGTTTTAAAGTCTTTAGTTGCAGAGTTTGATAGAAGGGTATATGAAGAGGGTTTTGCGCGAATTCAAAAGTGTCTTTCCTTTTTTCATGAAGAGGAGGTCTGGCAGCGACCCAATGAAAATGCGGTAAGTATCGGAAATTTGATCTTACACCTTAGTGGGAATGTAAGGCAATGGATTTGTGCTGGATTTGGTGGCCAGGCTGATATACGAACTCGTGACCAAGAGTTTGCTGCTGAAGGAGGGTATTCGAAAGATGAATTGATATCCATCATAGAGCAGACTATAAAAGACGCACAAGCAGTTCTGCATGAAGCAAGCACAGCAGATTTAATGGCTATAAAGAAAGTACAAGTATATGAGGAAAGTGGGCTAAGTATAATAGTCCATGTCATAGAGCATTTTTCCTACCATATAGGACAAATAACCTATGCTACAAAAGCAATTAAAAATGTGGATACCAAGTATTACCCAGAAGATTTGGGCTAAGACTGGGGCTTATATTACTCTAAATATCTTAACTAAGTAAGTCAAAAGAGTAGGAATCGCTAACCAAAACCATTCATTGGCAAATATCAATAAACCAATAAAAGCGATTAGAGAAACTACAAACATAATGTAGTCAAAACTTGTTGCTGGAGGAGATTTTCTTGAAACTTGTTGGCTCATTTTAAAAATTTTGACAAAGCTAAAAAACAATGGTATAAAAAACCACTTATGCTAGTCTAATTCGTGTAATATTCCATTAATAAGGGCAAATTTTATTCCTTTCTCATCTTGGAGGAAAAACGCACATTTATTTTCTGCTTTCAAGCTCCATTCTGCCTCTTCATTTGCCCCAATTATTAATAGAGGTATACGCTGGAAAGATTGATTTAGTTCTATATTCTGTACCCTAACTACCCCAATTCCCTGATGATGTAAAGCCTTGAAATCTAAGCTTTCCAGGATTACCATATCTTGAATCACATCTGGGTAAACAGCTGCTTTGACATAGCTCAAATTTTTAGCGTCAAACTCAGAATATCCAAAAAAAGTGGACAAATCCCCCAAATCTTCTATTTGCCCCTCGAGATGAAAACCCATTGGAGAGTTATCCTCCTTCTCCAGATGATTGATAGATATGTCTACAGATTGGTCAAGGGCTGGCATTTGCACATTACGGATTATGAGGTCGTTCAACTTCCGATCATTCTCTGGAATAGCCCAGTATTGTTCTACGCTGTACTCTGAAGCCGAACCTGTAGCAATATTGTAAAGCAAGGTGATAAGGATAGCAAAATGCATTCTTCGGATTTCTTGCTTTTCAGGATCATCTTTCATGCCTCCTGCTTCAACCAAGATAGTGCTGGTTCCCCATTTCTGGATGTTGTCACCAAAGGCACGGGGTTCGAAATCATCATTGTAGCGGCCAGAGTGATTTGGATGGAGTTCATCAAGTACTTCTTTCATCAATGCAATTCCTTGCATAGCTACCTTTCGCGTGGTGTTTATGTCTTTTGCATAGTTATAGGCAGGCGCTAAAAATGAATGGCTCGCCGAATTTTTGGTTTGGGGTACATTGTAATACTTACTTTGATCATGCAAGTTGAATCCAAATAAAGGTTTGTTTTTCTCATAAGCGGCTTTTAAGATGCGCGACTCTGGACAGGCCATATTTTTAGCATCTCGGTTTAGGTCTATCTCCATAGCATTTCTTCTTTGGAAACGCTCTACACCATCAGGGTTTAACATAGGTATGAAGCAGATAGTCAGCTCGGAAAGGATTAGATTTCTCAATTCTGCAAACGCAGTATCTGTGGCTTGCAAAAAATGAAGCATGTCAAAAATAGCCATGGTAGAGGTAGGCTCATCACCATGCATTTGAGACCAAAGCATAATGTTCTTTTTGCCTGAGCCAAGTTTGATTTCGTAAACATCTCTTTCCTCTACACTTTGCCCTAAGCAGGAAACGGTAGCAGAATCAGCGCGAAGTTGCTCAATCAAAGGCAGCATGTCTTTATGCTTGAATCGTCGCTTGTCTAAAGTCGCTTCTCTATAGTCAGGATGGGCATCATAGAGTGCTTTTCCAATAGATTGATTACCGGTCATCTTTAATAATTATGTTCAAAGATAAAGCTTTAAAATACATCTTTATTAGAGTGCATTAGCAGTATTCTAATGCCGAAGTCTGTTAAACTCTTAAGGATGCTCAACTACTATTTTGTAAATACTCCTATTCGTGTCATTGGAAAGGCTTAGGTAATAAATACCTGAAGATAATTGGTGCATCGGAACATCATGTGTTCCCTTAGAGAATTGTCCAAAGTGCTGTTGGTAGACCTGCTGGCCAAGTGTGTTGTGCAGCTCCAATTGGAGGTTGCTGTAATTAATATCAGATTGGATAAACAAAACCTGATTACTTGGATTTGGGAAAACGTTAACTTCTTCCAACTCCTTTTGATTTCTTATGCTATTTGTAGTCTCCAGGATAACATTGCCTGTGATACTACAGTCCGTCGCATCTGTAACCGTATACTCATAGGTACCTGTTCCTAAGCCTGAGATTAGGGGCTCCTTTTCGCCATCCGCCCAGTTGACTGTATAGGGTGGCACCCCACCCGTAAGCACAAGAGATATGCTTCCATCATCATTTGAAGAACTTGGTATTTCGATGCTTGGGAATACCTCTAATAGTGTTGGCTCTTCTACCTGAAAAATCTTAGTTTCTTGGCAGTTGTTCTCATCGGTAACTTCTATTTGAAAAATACCACCTGATAAATTTTCAATTGTACTTGTATTCATTTCGCCACCCCAGAAATATTCAAAATCTCCTGTTCCGCCAGTAACTATTGTGGAAATTTGACCATCCATTTCTCCGAAGCAAGACACGTTTATAACGTCTCCCTCAATATTTATGGGGTCAGGTTCTTGAATAACTACCGGTAGCCCCAATAGGCATCCATTGGCGTCCTCTATTTCTATAAAGTATAGTCCTGCGGGGATATCTTCTAAGATTTGATCTCCTGAAAGGCCAAAGATATTTGAAGCACTATTCTCTACTTGCGCTGTGTACGGTGCTATACCTCCAGTAATATTTACTTGCAGCGCACCGTCAGACAATCCAAAGCACGAAACTTCTTTCAAAAAGAAGGACATATCCAATTCGGCAGGTTCATCCAAACTAATCGAGATGATATCTGTACAGCCAGCAGAATTGCCTACTGTGATTTCGTAGTCTCCACTTAGGAGGTTGTCTCTTTCGTTTCCAATAAAACCATCTGGCCAAATGTAATCAATGTCTCCCAATGAAGATAAGCTGACAAATCCATTCGCTTCTCCAAAGCAACTAGGATCGGCCTGCGCTATATTTACCTCTGCTAGTTCTTCAACTTCATTTAGGGTAAAGTCAAAAACTTGTGTACAGTTTAATTGGTCTACTACTGTAAGTTGGTAGCCACCAGGTGCAAGATTTTCGATACTTGGGGTATTTGCCCCATTGCTCCATAAATATTCTAGACTTCCAGTGCCGCCCGAAATATCAACACTAATCACTCCGCCATCTCCATCTTCACAAACCTGATTTACAATATTTGCATCTTCTAAAACTATACTGTTAGGTGCTTCAACTTCTTCTTCTATAATAAATGCACAGCCATTGTCATCATTAATTGTAACACTATAGATGCCAGCCGGCAAATTGTCTATACTTGGAATATCCTCCCCAGTAGACCATGCCATTATATAAGGAGGCGTTCCCCCACTTATAAGTAGGGATATACTACCCTCTCGCCCTTCACTGCAGTCGTTATTTATTACAAGCGTTTCGGCTTCAAGTGCTTCAGGTTCATTGACCACAAATGTTTGAAAACCACTACATCCATCTTTTGTAATATAGTTGAGCGTGTATTCACCAGCAGATAAATTAGAAATGCTCGAATTTGAGCTACCAGTACTCCATTCATATTCGCTAATGTCTGCTCCATTAAGAACAGAAATACTTGCCTCGTCCAATCCTGCACATGAGTTATTAGTTATATCAAACTCTAATTCGAAATCCACTTCTTCTCGGTTTATAGTATAGTTAGTAGTAAGAGTGCAGTCATTTCTATCTGATATGGTAATCCTATAGTCACCAGCGCCTATTCCTCCCAGGGCGTTAGTGGTTTCACCGTTTGACCATTCATAGCTGTATGGCGTTGTACCACCAGTCACCTCCACTAATATTTCTCCATCTAAGTTTTCGCAAAGTGCATCTGTGATATTTGCAGTTATATCGAGAGGCTCAGGGCTAAGCAAGCTGGTTGATTGTACGCTTGTACAATCATTTTCATCGGTAAGCAAAAGACTATATTCTCCCGCTCCTAAATTAAATAAGACGTCAGTAGCCGTATCACTTCCTGTACTCCAAGTATAAGAAGCAGGCTCGTTATCAGAAATAAGAAAAGCAGTTATTTGACCATTTTCGCTATCGAAGCAACTTGGGTTTTCGGCTAATAATTCAAAAACAGGTTTCTTATTTACACGGATGTTAACTTCATCACTTGCGATATTTCCAGCTTCATCTACAACAGTCACAGAAAGGGTAGTAGACTGATTGGCTGTAAATTCTCTTACAGCACCCTCGAAACCATCAGACCAGCTATATTCACATTCGCAATTGTTAACGCGCGCATCTATTCTTACTTCTTCGCCTTCACAGACTATTATAGATGCTCCAAGGTTTACTGTCAGAGAAGGAATTGTTCCTTTTATTTTAAGAATCCAAGCATCTATTCCTCCATGATTCTCTAACAAGTGTATATCTGAAGATGTAGTCTGTCCTACCATCCAATAGTGTCCAAATTCGTCTTGAGCAACACTGGTCAATACTTCATCTTGACTACCTCCATATCCCTCGGACCACTCTGTCTGGCCATCTCGATTGAGCTTTAATGCAAAGGCGTCCCGATCTCCAAAATTCACTTTGACAATACCATCAAAGGAATTAGTAGCCCCAATTACCAAAATGCCGCCATCTAGCGTACTAAGAATATCTGTAGCTATCTCATTTTCTTGGCCACCATGCGTTTGACGCCAAACCTCTTCTCCTGTCTCATCTAGCTTAAGTACCATGATGTCTTCATTGTAAATACCATTGATTCCAGAGTTGTTACTGTTCAGTTGACCTTGGACCCCTGCAATCAATATGTTGTTATTGCTATCTACATCACAAGCAATGAAGCTCGCATAGTTGCCATTGCCAAATCTTTGACCCCAAAGTTGATTCCCATTGTTGTCAACGCACATTACAAAGCCATCCTTCGTTCCTTTTTTGTATTCTAAAAAGTTATCTGAAAAAGTGGAACCCACAATGATAATATTGTCATCGTTGTTGATTGCAACATCACTGGCCTTGTCAACGCGGTTACTTCCAAAAGTGGTTTCCCAAAGAACGATTCCTTCTGGTAGCAAACGGCATACGTATATATCAGTAGCTCCACCCACACCACTTTGATTGACATCAGTGGAGTTTGTATTGGCTACTATTACTATAGAGCCGTCTCGTATCATTTTTAGGCTTACGATATTGTCAAGGTTGTTTCCACCAAGTAAAGTAGAAGCGGTAATTTGGAATTCCTCATTTAGATTTCCAAACAGTATATCTCCACCACCCAGATTTCTGCTAATGTCTTTATCCATGGAGTAAGAAAGGCCACCTATAAAGGTTCTATCTTGATGTATTAAGATTGATTTCCCAAAATCATTTTGGCTACCTCCTATGCTTCTAAATCCATCAATAGCCCCATTACTATTAATTTCTGAGACGAGCATATCGTATAGGCCATTATTGCTTCTTAGGGCTCCTGCTGTAGATTGCCCAAAACCAATAACCTGTGCGTTATTCTCTGATGTTATATGTATATCTTGAAAGGCTTCGTCTTCGGCTCCGCCATAGGTGTTTGACCATAATATCTCCGACTGTCCTTCCAAACTGACTTGAAGGAGGCATAGGAAAAGCATGGCTGCTAGTGATATTTTAAATAGTCGATTTTGCATTATGTTACACGGGTACGTAAAAATAGCATTTTTGATGTAAATCCATGATTTTATTTAAGTTACATTGTCTGATATCATGTAGATTTATTATAAATAAGACAATCAAATCGAGCCTCTATCTTTATTTTTTTTATTTTTGGATAAATATTTTTCCTGTGTATTCATACATATCAAAACTTTGTTATTCTATCTTCCTTTGTTTATGCTGCTTTCAGACAGCACAGGCACAAATAAAGGTTTTTGCGGATAGGCCTTTAGCGAATTATGACTTAGGAGAAATCATCAATTTTCAAGTTACTTCTACAGAGTCTGGCGAAGCCAGCTTTATCATCCGCAGAGACAATCACTCCCCTATTATCAAAAAAGGCACCTTTTATCTTGAAGCTGGGGAGACATATAACATTCCATTTACATTTGATGAACCCACCTTCTTGTTATGCTATGTCAATCAAGGAAGTTTCTCGGATAGAGCAGGGGTTGCTATATCGCCTTATGACATTGTACCTATTGAGAATGAGCCAGCGGATTTTGACACTTACTGGAACGCTCAAAAGGAGCTGATGCGTGAAATTCCATCTAATCCAGTCCTTACGGCGCATAGTTCTAATAATTTCAATGATACCTATGACTTAGTCATGGATCATATTGATGGTCGTAAAGTGTATGCCTATATATCTATACCTAAAAGCGAAGGACCCTTTCCTGCCTTTCTGGTGATGCCCTCTTTTGGTGGAGGAGCTAATCATGTTACTCCAGGAGATAATGAATCTGCACAGATCAATGCGATTGTGATTAAGATGAGTATACACAACGCGGATCCCGCTGTAGGTGATCCAGATCAGTATACACCTAATGATATTTCTTCGAGAGATGGAAATTATTACCGATATGCATTTATGGGAGGGGTACGTTGTTTGGATTACCTATTTACACGCGACGATTTCGATAAAGTAAACTTAGGCGTCATGGGTATTAGTCAAGGAGGAGGTTTGTCCCTAATTATGGCTGGCCTAGACCAGCGCATCAAGACATTGGTGCATAGTGTGCCAGCATTATGTCAGCACAATGGACTGACCTATGACAGGGAAAGCGGGCATCCATATTTTCTATTTTCATCACGTACTAGATCAGGTACTCCGGAGCACGAAACAGCAACTGCAGATGCTATTCGATATTATGATGGGGTAAACTTTGCGAAGCGTTACAAAGGACCCTCTACCCTATTTTTGAGTTATGAAGATCATGTGTGTCCTCCCGCTACAGGTATAGCGGCCAACAATCTGCTTACTGGTGGCCGCAAGATTATTATGCATTCTAGAGAGACTGTGCATGATACGCCCGATTATTCTATCAAGCGCTATGATTCTATACGAAATTTTATGCCGGTGACTCGCAACTCCAATGGGGCCGTCTCTCAGAACCTAGGCTATAATGTAGTCACTAGTACAAGCTCATTTTTAAGTGCCACCAATGCACCTATAGAGCTCTCCTCTAGAGTGACTTTAGAGGAGGATGTGGTTGAGCTGCCTAGTGCTTGGGAAAAGGTAAGTGGTCCAGGAAAAGTTATATTTTCCAATCCCAAATCAGGAACGACTTCTGTTCGCTTTGATACCCCAGGCACCTACACCTTAAAGTTTAGTGCGCTCGATGATCGCCATGTAGAAGAGACAGAACGCTGGGTCACAGTCCATGACTATATCACTCTTTTTGTAGAGTAGTCGTTTTATTTCAGATAAGATTATTGCAAAGATTTTTTGCTTGCCAACAAAATGATAATGATGGCTTGCTTGCTAGACGAAACGATAGTGTGTAGGCTAGGGGCCATCACATGACCTTGCTTGCGCTGCAGAAGAGACGGATAGCAATCCGTCTCTACCATCATCCGCCACCTATCTGCCCTCGGCCACCCGCGTCATGTGACCGCGCTATGCGTCACTCCACATTCGTTCCGGTGCTACGCACTACTTCCCTGCGGTCGTATGACTACTATCGCTTGTCCGAAGATTATTCTAGATTTATACTAATGTCTTTATAGGGCGTATTTTGCCAAAGGCAAATGCGCATAGAGCACGGAGTGCGTCAGAACAAGCGATAGTAGTCATGCGACTGTAGGGGGTGTACAGTACCCAACGTAAGGGCGAATCGCATTCGCCCTTAGAAACAAACAAGCACAATCCAATCAATATCAAAATCGGAATGCCCAACCATCCCGAAGGAAGCAGCCCAAGCCTTGAAGCGGTGCTTTGTAGTTTTGCAGGCACAGGGCCAAGTGACGAATAGCGCGGTCACGTGACGCGGGTGGCCATGGGCTGTATCGTGCGATGGCCGCTGTAGGGACGGATTGCCATCCGTCCTCTGCAAAGTCCCGTGATGGTCCATAATAAAAAAGGAATTGTATATTAGTGGCTCAATCTTTAACTGCAAAAGGTATGTCCAAGAAGAAAAAAAATAAAAAGAAGAAAAAAAATAGTTCATCCAAAAAAGGTAAGAAGCCCAAATCGGCATTAAATATGTCGCTTACTTTAGCTGTGAAAACTGAAAAGGGATGGGAAAAACTTTTTAGCACAAAAGTCTCAAAATCCAAACCAGTGCGAGAGCAAAAATTTGATATGTTCTTCGATGTTTCGGATACAGTGATGGATTTCATAAAGGACGGAGCACGTCTAAAAAAATCTCTTAAAATAAAAATGGTGCTAGGCAAGGGGGGCAAGTCGAACGCTAAGAAAAAGAAGTCAGCAAAGAAAAAAGTGGCAAAGAAAAAAATAAGCAGTTCAATAAACTCGAAGGCCAAATCAAAGCCGACCAAAGTAAGCCCGACCAAAGCGAAGTCCTCGAAGGCAAAGCCTACATCCAGAGTAAAGACTGCAAAGAAAAAAATTACTCCGCCTATCAAGGCTAAGCGAGTATCCAAGACAGCCGCAAAACCTAAGGTGACACCAAAGAGTAAAAAATCAGCTACTATTCATAAGACAGGTTCTCCCAAAAGGACAAGCACCTCGAAAAAGACAAGTGCAACACGAAAAGGGCGTAAGCCAGCTCTAGCAAGAGCGAAAAAAGATGATCTCAAAAAAATAAAAGGCATCGGTCATAAAATGGAAAAAATATTGAATCGAAAAGGCATTAAGACCTATGCAGAATTGAGCAAAGTAGGGGTCAAGGCTCTTCAAGATATCATCGACAGCGCTGGAGGGTACTATCAATCTTACAAGCCGCAAATGTGGAAATCCGAAGCTGCTCTAGCGAAAGCGGGTAAGTTCGATAAGATGCAAACGGGTAGGAGATAAACCTAGAAAATACAAAAATAGACTAAGTATCGGGCTGTTTAAGGCCGTTCTAAGCTCAACAAAGGGTCATTGCGTTTGCGCAATGACCCTTTTATTTGTGTTTTGTACCAAAAAATTAAGCTTGTAAATCTCTGTAATTCAGATGTTTGTAACGATATGGATGAAAATGACAAGAATTTTTTTCCTCAAGATTTGCTTTTAAACAATCAATTGTTATACATTTGTAGTGTACTAGTAAAGTGGTACACCTAAAAAAATCAATTATGATTAATCTAGATCAAATCTCTTTTTCGTACAAGAGTGGGCTGCTAAAAAAGAAGAAACGCAAGCTTCTTTTTGATGGCTTGGACTTGCATATGCACTCAGGACAAGGGCAGATATATGGCCTGTTGGGTAAGAACGGTGCCGGGAAAACAACTTTGCTTAAGCTTATATCTGGCTTAGTATTTCCTGATGAGGGTAATGCAGAAGTGATGGGCTATACACCGAGGGATAGACATCCTGGAATGCTTGCGGACATATATTATGTACAGGAAGAATTGTACCTGCCGGAGATTAGAATTTCGGAATATGAAAAATTTTATGCATCATTTTATCCTGCATTTTCTAAGGAACAGTTTGATTATTTTCTTAGAGAATTTGGATTAGACAAGAATGACAAAATTCATAATCTAAGTCACGGACAGAAGAAAAAAGCGATGCTAAGTTTTGGGATGGCATGCAATAGTCGCTTGCTGATTTTGGATGAACCTACCAATGGATTAGATATTCCTAGCAAGAGCTTGTTTAGAAAAATGATAGCGAATGCGATTTCAGATAATCGACTTTTTATTATCTCTACGCACCAAGTAAAAGATGTGGCTAATCTTATAGACCCCATCATAATATTAGAAAACGGCAAAGTGCTTTTTAGTGAAAGTGTAGAGCGTATCTCGCAGAAGTTGAGCTTCGAGTTGGAGCAGGGAATCGCGGAACCGCAAGACGCTCTTTATAGTGAGCGCATCCCTGGAGGATTCAGAACTGTGCGTGAAAATAAAAGCGCCGCCGAATCTGAAATTGATTTGGAAGCTTTGTTCAATACTATCGTAATGAACCAAGAAAAAATTGATCATCTTTTTCAAAAAAAAAATAGAGCATGAATCCAATTAAATCATTTGATATAAGGCGAATTGGGCTTTTGATAAAAAAGGAATTGTTTTATCAGCGCAGGGCCCCATGGATAATCATTTCAGCGGTATTTATATTTTTATTGTTGTTTCATTTATTGATGGCGTCAGAGAATCCGGGTCCAAATGACCTTCCAAGTAACCATGTTATATTTTACATTTTAGGTTTAATGGTACTGGGTACTATTTTCACTAGTTCTTCTTTTAATGAACTAAATAATAAATCTTCTTCGCATCATTATTTGAGCATACCTGCCTCTACACTCGAAAAACTAATCAGTAAGTGGTTGGTGACAGGAGTGCTCTATGTCATTGCCTTCAATGTATTTTATTTTTTGTACGCTATATTTTCAAATGTTCTTACCAGTAGTTTTTTTGGATTGGTTACACCCACCTTCAATCCTTTTGAACAACAAGTCCAAATGGATGGATTCACACCTTTCTTTTTGAGTAAGATATATTTGGCTTTGCACACTATATACTTAGCGGGGGCGGTCTACTTTGGCAAGTTTGCGTATTTCAAAACGATGATAGCTCAATTTGTGATTACTGTCAGTATGGTAATCTTGATCGCTGGAATCGCAAGCGTATTCACCAATCCGTACATAGATGGAAATCTTGCCAATATCCGAGTACCTCAAGATAGCTGGTTGTATAATATGGGCACTTATATAATGACCTTAGGATGGATCATGCTGTGGTTGGTCTTACCACTTTGGATGCTGAGTTATAGTTATTTTAAATTGAAAGAAACAGAAGTGTAGTCATATGGATTTTACTAAAAATCAGACAATATATATGCAGATAGCAGATCACATATCTGAGCAGATTCTGGCAGGTACTATGCAAGCTGGGGACAAGGTGCCCTCCGTGCGCGAGATGGCTACCAATATAGCTGTGAATCCTAATACGGTGATGCGGACCTACTCTTATCTGCAGGAACAAAACATTATTTTCAATAAGCGCGGCATTGGCTATTTCGTAGCCAAAGAGGCTTTGCACAAAATCAGATCGATGAAGAAGGAGACTTTTGTAACTCAATATTTACCCGTATTTTTTAAAAATATGGATTTGCTAAATATCAAATATGAAGATCTACAGAAGCTTCACGACGATTACAAAAAGAATATCCTTAAGAGTAAATCAAATTGACAAATACCAAATACAAATTTTATGAAAACAAGTAACAAAATACTGTTCGGAGGTCTAGCTTTTATTTTGGCTTCGTCAATCTTTGTAATGGCTGCTTTTAGATCAACTGCTACCTTTTGGTCCTTGGAAGAATGCAATGAGTTGACACGAAAATCCAAAACACTTAATTTGGAATTTGAAGAAGTCGAGATTGGTCATAATATAAAGGCGACCTTAGCCCAGGGTGATTTTAAAGTTGAGATAGATGCTGTGGAAGAAATTATGAATCATCTCAATCATCATGTAGAAAATGGAGTATTGTTTTTAAATTTAGGAGACAATGTCAAAGACATGGTTCCTTGTCCTACCAATGTGACTATTACTTGCCCACAGCTTAATAGAATCAAAATTGCCAATGGGTCTCAAATTAGGAATTCCGAGATTTTTGAAACGCCTAATTTAGATATACGGGCGGTGAATGGAAGTCAGGTTGAGCTATCATTAGAGGCGGAGTCCTTGAAGGCATCTGCTAGCAACTCTTCTAATATTGAGATAGCAGGAGAGCTAGGTCAAATAGATCTTTCAGCTAAAAACTCTTCTCATATACAATTAACTGATGCCCTAGGCAGAACAGCTAAAGTTTATCTTGCAAACTCTTCCACCGCAATGATAAACGTGGATACTATTTCGAATGCTGACCTAGGAAATAGTTCTAATTTGATTTATGCAGGAGAAACAGTCCTAGGAAAAATGAATAATAGAAATTCAAGTAGTTTCAAACAGGTAGGGGAGAATGATGGACACATAATATGGGAGTAATCTGAATGTAATTTAAAGACACGCTTAAGATAAAAAGGCCTTCTGCTATATATAGCAGAAGGCTTTTAATCTTTCTTATAGTATGTTGACGATGGTGTTAAACCATTGTCTTGTCATTTTGATGCAAGAGGTTGAGTAAGTATTGTCCGTATCCGCTCTTGATATATTTTTCACCTAATTTGGCTAACTGGTCTTCATTGATGAATCCCATTTTGTATGCAATCTCTT
>CAYWOZ010000040.1:0-20278 GCA_964458675.1 uncultured Saprospiraceae bacterium | reverse complement strand
GTAGACATACCTATCAGATCTGCACCGATAGTATGATAATAATGATACTCTGCGGGGGTTTCCAAATTGGGTCCTTGCAATGAAAGATATACACCTTCACGCATTGGAATATTGAGGGCTGCAGCGATAGATTTTGCTTCATGGCGTATGCTTTCATCGTAGACATGCAGCATATCTGGAAATCGCGGCCCTAGGCGTTCATCGTTATATCCGCGCAATGGGTTCTCTGGATGGGTATTGATATGATCTTCGACCAAAACAATTGTTCCTGGATGAAAATCTGGGTTGACACTGCCTGACACATTGGACATATAAACTATCTCTACACCCAAGAACTTGAGTACTCGAATCGGGAAAGTCAACTCTTGCATACTGTAGCCTTCGTAATAATGGAAGCGTCCTGCTAAAACAATAATTGAAACACCATCCAAAGTGCCAAAAAGTAATTCGCCCTGGTGGCTTTCCACAGTAGAAGTAGGAAAGTGGGGAATATCTGCATACTTAATCGAAGTCTTTATATCTATCTGTTGTGAAAGATTGCCAAGGCCAGTTCCTAAGATTATGGCTTGCTTACAGTCAAATCCTTTCTGCGCTAGGATATAATTTTTAGCGTCGTGTATCTTATCGTAAATGGCCTCCATACTAAAAGCGTAGGTGCTTGACGGTAAGGGAGTGGTTAATCAATTGCTTGAGCGAATCGATGCCAATCTTGAGGTGCTCGTCGGCAAACTTAGCGGTAACTATTTTATCGCTCTTTTCCGTTTTGACCCCATCAGGTACCATAGGCATATCAGAGACTAGAAGTAGTGCTCCTGCTGGAATTTCATTTTTGAAAGCAGCGATAAAAATAGTAGCTGTTTCCATATCTATGGCGATAGGTCTCAGGGTTCTTAAATAAGATTTAAAATCTTCTCTATGTTCCCAAACACGCTTATTGGTTGTATAAATAGTTCCAGTCCAATAGTCTCTTTCGTATTCTCGGATGGTAGTAGATATCGCTTTTTGCAGTGCGAAGGCAGGTAATGCTGGGACTTCTGCAGGGAGGTAATCATTGGATGTTCCTTCTCCTCTAATTGCTGCAATAGGGAGAATCAAATCTCCTACTTTATTGAGGTGAGTTTTGAGGCCTCCGCATTTACCTAAAAAAAGAATGGCTTTAGGCATGACGGCTGTGAGTAAATCTACAACCGTTCCTGCATTTGGACTACCCATACCAAAATTAATCATTGTGATATTATCGGCAGTAGCACTAGGCATGGAGCGATCTTTGCCTTTAATCTCTACATTGTGCCATTCTGCAAAAGTCTTGAGGTAAGCCGAAAAGTTAACAACCAAAATGTACTCTCCAAAATCTTCGAGCTCAGTACCCGTATACCTAGGCAACCAATTTTTGACTATCTCCTCTTTTGACTTCATTGCATATTTTTTATCTAGATAAGTATAATGATCTCTTCTTGTCCAAATCTCTAAAGTAGGGGTCGTTAAGATCCTTTATGAATCGGATAGCCTCTCCTGTAGATTTCATCTCAGGTCCAAGGTTTTTATCTACGTTTGGAAACTTTTCGAATGAGAAGACAGGTACTTTTATAGCGTAACCGTCTAACTTCTTCTCAAATTTAAAGTCTTTGATTTTGTGTGTACCAAGCATGACTTTCGTTGCCATATTTAAAAATGGTACTTGATATGCCTTAGCGATAAATGGTGTTGTTCTAGACGCTCTTGGATTGGCTTCGATAACATATACATTATCATCCTTGATGGCAAATTGAATATTTATCAAGCCGACAGTGTTGAGTGCGAAAGCCAATTTGCGTGTAATATCTCTCATCTTTTGAACCGCCTCTTCTGACAAACTATAAGTAGGCAGCATCGCACTACTATCTCCAGAGTGTATGCCAGCAGGTTCGATATGCTCCATGATACCCATAATCAATACGTCTTCACCATCACAGATGGCATCTACTTCGGCCTCTCTTGCTCTCTCCAAAAATTGATCAACGAGAACTTTATTATCGGGCATCTTCTTAAAGATTCCCAATACGTGCTTTTCTAATTCTTCGTCATTAAGCACGATACGCATATTTTGCCCACCCAATACATAAGAAGGACGAACGAGTACTGGGTATGATACCTTATTAGCTACAGCGAGCGCCTCATCTGTATCCGCTGCAGTTCCATAATTTGGATATGGTATATCTAATTCTTTAAGTATATCAGAAAAACGACCTCTATCTTCCGCTAAATCCAAGGATTCATATGATGTCCCTATGATCTTGACACCTTTCTTCGTGATTTTTTCTGCTAACTTGAGTGCTGTTTGGCCACCGAGTTGAACAATAACCCCTTCGGGTTTTTCATGATCTAAAATTTCTTCTAGATGCTCCCAGAATACTGGTTCAAAATATAACTTATCCGCCACATCAAAATCGGTAGATACCGTTTCAGGATTACAGTTGACCATGATAGATTCAAAACCTGCTTCCTTAATCGCCATCAAACCATGTACGCAACAGTAGTCAAATTCGATTCCTTGTCCGATACGATTTGGCCCTGAACCCAAGACCATAATTTTTTTCTTATCTGAAACGATACTTTCATTTTCTGTATCGAAAGTAGAATAGAAGTAGGGCGTATGTGCTTCAAATTCTGCAGCACAAGTATCCACCATTTTAAATACTCGCTTGATTCCTAGTTGATTTCTTCTCTTTTTGATTGCCTTCTCGTCTACACGCATCAGCCAGGCTATTTGCGCATCAGAGTAGCCCACTTTTTTAAGTTGCATTAGAAATTCAAAATCCAAATCATCAGGAACATTGTATTTCATGAGATCTTTCTCATACTTGACAAGCTCTTTGATTTGACCGATGTACCAAGGGTCTATTTTAGTAAGATTATGGATTGTCTTTTCAGGCACTCCTAATCTTAAGGCATCTTTTACTCTATAAATTCTATCATCACTGGCCACTTTCATTCTCGTAAGAATGTCTGCTGTCTTTATCCACTCTTTCTTATCTGCACCGAGTCCCATTCTATTATTCTCTTGCGATTGACATGCTTTCTGAAGTGCTTCCAGGAAGTTTCTTCCTATGGCCATCACCTCGCCGACTGACTTCATCTGCAATCCAAGTGTATGATCAGAACCATAAAATTTATCAAAATTCCATCTAGGCATTTTAACGATAACATAGTCTAGAGCAGGCTCGAAGTAAGCAGATGTCGTTTTGGTGATTTGATTTTTCAATTCATCTAAAGAATAACCAATCGCTAGCTTGGAGGCAATCTTAGCGATAGGATAACCTGTTGCCTTACTTGCTAGTGCTGATGATCTAGAAACTCGAGGGTTAATCTCGATCACGATTAGTTCTTCTGTCGCTGGATTTATGGAGAACTGAATATTACAACCTCCTGCAAAGTTTCCAAGAGAACGCATCGCAAGCATCGCTTGATCTCGCATTTCTTGATAGCCCGTATCAGGAAGTGTCATCGCTGGTGCAACCGTTATACTATCTCCAGTATGAATTCCCATAGGATCTAGGTTCTCAACAGTACAAATAATAACCACGTTATCATTTGAATCTCTTAGCAATTCTAATTCATATTCTTTCCATCCCAAGACGGCTTGCTCTACCAGTACTTCGTGTGTCGGGGAAGCATTCAACCCTCTACGAAGTGCTTCATCGAACTCTTCTTCTAAGTGCACAAAGCTTCCGCCTGTACCTCCCAACGTATACGAAGGTCGAATAACTAATGGAAAGCCAATTTTTTGCGCAGCGTCTTTACCTTCTAGGAAAGAATTGGCAATGTAGGATTTTGCTACGTTGAGTCCTATTTCTACCATTTTCTTCTTAAATGCTTCGCGGTTTTCAGTAAGCTCGATAGCCTCAAGGTCTACGCCTATTAATCTTGTGTTATACTTTTCCCAAATTCCTCTTTCTCCTGCTTCAATAGCAAGGTTAAGGGCTGTCTGCCCACCCATAGTAGGCAGTACTGCATCTATTTGTTGTTCTTGTAAAATTTCCTCCAGGCTTTCCACAGTCAATGGCTTTAGATAGATGTGATCAGCAATCACCTTATCTGTCATTATCGTGGCAGGATTGGAATTGATAAGAGTGACAGAAATTCCCTCTTCTCTTAGGGAACGAGCGGCTTGAGAACCAGAGTAGTCAAATTCGCATGCTTGACCGATCACAATAGGCCCAGAGCCTATTATTAGAATTGATTTTATCGAAGTATCCTTAGGCATTTCACAGTTATTTGAGCTTGTAAACTGCCTGCAAATATAGGTCAATATTAAGGATTAAAGGTCTTTGAATCCATCTATTTTATTCAATAAATAAGTTAAATGGCGCAATTGTTAGAGTTAATAATGACAAGTTGTTGTTATAGAACATTAAAATTTCATCATGTGGCATATTATTTGCAATATTCTTAGCATCAAACAAATTACGGGCACCCCCTGCCTGAACAGCATTATTCCCCTTATTTATTATTGTTTTTGTTGACAGAACTTTCATATTATGAAAAGGTATAAGCTGACTTTAGGATATCTAGTTGTTTTGTTTGTGTTTACATTGTCTTGCCGTCCAGAAGGAGAAGTTGTCCGCGCTGACTTACAGGAGTTTTCTATTAGAGACCAAGCCAAAATAGGTAATGAACTTAATACGCATATCATGCAGGATAGAGTTAGATATCCTATATTAAGACCTGAGAATCATCCAATATTACATGGCTATTTAGATGATGTATTGATGATTCTAGTCAACACGATGGGTGTTGAAAATCGAGATGATTTTAAGTGGGAAATACATGTAGTAGATGACGAGGAAAACATGTCTACTTATACACTTCCAGGTGGTAAGCTATTTATAACTTCAGGATTTCTCAAATTCTTAAAAAGTGAAGCGCAGTTAATAGCTGTACTAAGTCATGAAATGTACTATGCAGATAATAGTATATCAATGGAAATATTGCAAGATAATTTTTCAGGTCTAATCTTAGGAGATATCTTGTTCAATAATCCTGTAATGGAGAAGGATGAAATGATTACCACTTTACAGCAAGACAGACTTGAGAGATCTAAAGTACTTGAAGCGGATTTATATAGTATAGATCTTATGTGCCAATTTAATTATGAAAAGGACGTCATTGCCAGTATCATCAGTAATGTAAATGATCCAGATTTTCCTTTAGAGTGGTTAAATACGCGTCCTACCTATGAAGGTCGTGTTGATACTATCTTAAACAGAACGGCTAATTGCAAGCCAGGTACAATCGAGGAGACTAGATACATTGAAAATGTTCTAAATCAACTTTAAGACAGTGCTAATTGACAAGTTTTAATTTCTTATTGGACGCATAATGAGCCGCTCCAATTAGACCTGCTCGGTTTTTTAGTGATGCAGCTTGGATTGGGAAAGGAAAATCATCCAGATATTCTTTGTAATCATCAAATCGCTTACTTATCCCACCCCCTAACACAATAGCATTTGGGCTAAAAATATCCGCAACGTGATTAAGTACCTCATTCAATCTGTATCCCCATTCTTCATAAGATAAATCTTCTTTTTCACGAATCGCATTTGAAGCGTACTTCTCAAGCACTTTTTTCTGTCCTTTTAAATGAAGGTGCCCTAGTTCCGTATTTGGGACCAATTTTTCATCTACAAAAAGAGCTGAACCAATGCCTGTTCCAAGTGTCAGTAATAATGAAACTCCAGAAGAAGACTTCATTGATCCAAAATGCATTTCTGCTACTCCAGCAGCGTCTGCGTCATTAAGTACAAATACTTGCTTTCCTGTAGCATTACCAAGAAGTTCCTCTACATTTGTGTCAATCCAACTTTCATGAATGTTAGAAGCAGATTTTGCTACACCGTCAGCAATAATAGCAGGAAAACCACAACCAATAATCTCACCGTCGTAATTTAATTCCTTAATCAAAGCTTGAACCTTTTCAGCTACAGCTTCAGGATAGGCTGGCGAAGGTGTTTTGTAACGTATTCTATCTGATATTAAATTACCAGTAACTATATCTACTAATGCTCCTTTTATTCCAGTACCACCTATATCAATACCGAGTACAATATTACTTTCCAATCTACTTAGTTTATTACCTTAAATGTCATCCGAACATCTTCTACCGGGCGATTTCCTCTTTGTGTTTTAGTGGCTGCAATCTTATCTATTACCTCCATTCCTTTTATAACTTGCCCAAATACAGTGTATTCATTATCTAATTGAGGAGTACCTCCTTGTTCAACATATGCTGTCAATACTTCTGGCGGATAATTTAATCCTTTGCTTGATGCCATATTACCTAGCGAGGATTTAGTTTGCTTTTGCCCTTGAACAATATAAAACTGAGAGCCACTAGATTTTTTCTTAGGATTTACGTTATCTGAAGTACGCGCCGCCGCTAATGCTCCTTTAATATGAAAATTTTTGATTTCTGCATCTACTTGATAACCTGGCCCGCCAGAACCTAATTGCTCGTCAGGCTTCGCATTTTTTGACCTAGGGTCTCCACCTTGTATCATAAAGCCGCTAATTACTCTATGAAATAATAAGTCATCATAAAATCCTTCTTCAACTAACTTAACGAAATTGTCTCTATGTAAGGGAGTATTATTATATAACTCAATGACCATATTGCCAAAAGAAGTACTAAGCTCAACTAAGCAATTTTTTGGAGCTTGAACTATTAGTCGTTGTTCTTCAGTACTAGTTTTTTTACCTTTTGTGGCTTTAAGGACTATTAAGTAATTACCACTTGTGCCATAGTTATGCGAAGGTGATTCTTCTGTAGACGTATTGCCATCTCCAAAATCCCAAAGGTAAGTTTCACTTTTCTCTGACGAATTATCAAACTGCACAATAGCTGGAGCTGTTGGCTCTTCCGTAGGCAATGTAAATTTTGCAACAGGTCTTGCACATCCAACTAATAATAGGAATACAAAAAGAGTAAAGAATGTAGTATAGTTACTGCTCATAATTAATTGATAATTCTAACCTTCATAGGTACATCTTTTAAAGGTCTAGCATTAGGGTCTGTCTGCACTGCTGCAAGCTTGTCTATGATATCTAGTCCTTCTACTACTTCTCCAAATACCGTATACTCCATATCCAGAAAAGGTGAACCCCCTATTTCAGAGTATAATTTAAGTGTTTCTTCAGGATATGTAATATTCTTAAAAACTGCTTTTGCCTTAACATCAACAATCTTTTGTTTAATTCCTTGCACTATATAAAATTGGCTTCCTGAAGATTTTCTTTCTGGATTTTGATTATCCCCTAATCTAGCTGCACTAAGTGCTCCTTTGATATGAGGTCTGCCAATCTCTGCATCTATAGTATATCCTGGACCTCCTTGACCTAACATCTTACCAGCTGGTGCCCCTTTTGAATCGGGGTCTCCTCCTTGTACCATAAAATCTTTAACTATCCTATGAAATAAGGTACCATCATAAAAGCCTTCATTAGCTAGTTTGATAAAATTTTCTTTATGTTTTGGGGTATCGTTATACAGCTTTACGGTCATAATTCCGTATTCTGTCTCTATTTCAGCCATGGTAAACTCAGATCCACAACCTGTTAATAGAGATAAACAAAACATCAGTACTGCCAGGTTTAGTACGTTTTTAATTAAGTTGTTCTTCATCTTCAAAATATTTTTCTCTTTCGAAATACTCAATAACTTTAACAATTAAGTATTTCTCTTGTTCTTTTACGCCTTTTTTATCAATTGGTTTAAGTGCTTCATAATGAGGCCAGCCATCGTGATCCCTACCTTTAAACGCATAATAACCATCTATTTGTGTGATCTCACAAATGGCTATGTGCATCAAATCTTGCTTTTCCTCCTTGGTAAATTCTTTTTTCCATCTGCCTAAAGTTTGGATGCCAACTAGAAAAAGAACTGCATTCAGATCCGGAATTTCTTCTTTATTGAACTTATCCTTCAAAAAGTGCCTAATTTTAAGCCATTCAAAGTCATACTGCCAATCTTCCATAATACTAAGTGAACTGCAAATATATTGAATATATTAGGCTTCTCTAATCATTTCGGGCACCCTTTGTGCTCTCAGAGCAGGGGGAATAGATGCCAAAAGCCCAATTAATAAAACTGTGATGCCAACTGCCATAAAATCTGAAAGTCTTACACTGATCGGATAGGAATCCACCATAAATCCATCTGGAATGGGGACAATCCCTATGGTTTTTTGGATAACAAAAATAAGAATAGCTAAAACAAATCCAGAAAACATACCCAATAAACATAGAAGAGTACCTTCCCAGAGAAAGATATTTCGAATCTTATAATCCTCAGTACCCATTGCCTTTAATAAAGCGATATCTTTTTTCTTTTCTAAAACAATCATCCACAAGGCACCAATCAAGTTAAAGGCGATCAATAACAATGTTAAAGAAACAATAGCGAAGCTCATCCACTTCTCTATATTCATGACCTTAAGAAAAGCTTCGTCCTGTCTAAATCTATTTTTAACCGAATACTCCTTTCCCATAATAGCTTCAATAGAAGTCACGACCTCATCCAGATTATTACCATCCTTGACCTTTACTTCAAGGGCACTTATATTATTCGTACTCAATAATGATTGAGCAAACTCAAGTGAACTTAATATATATTGATTGTTGACATCAAGATGAATTGAAAATACACCCGCTGGATAGATTAACTTCTTCTTCAATCCAGAACCTGGAATAATGCTTGATCTATTATTTTTTTTCTTTGCGGTGTACACTGTCAAAGATGAAAACTCATCGTCGACATGAACACTGAGCTTATTTCTCATTCCAGACCCTAAAACGGCATAAGAAATAGAATCTTTTTGTAATACAAATGAACCCTCCCTGAGTGTAGTATCGATAGCTGTAACACTTACAAAGTTTTCGTCTACCCCTTTGAGAATACCAAAATCTTGGGAACCATTGTATTTAAAAATCGCTACCTCTTCTAGCGTTTGGGAGATTGTGACTACATCATCTAAAGCAGTGATTTGCTTGATTTGATCTTGATTAGGCTTAAATGATTTCCCCTCCACAATTTCAATCTTGATGTCTGGATTGAAATTACTAAAGAAGCCAGAGATAAGATCTTCAAAGCCATTGAATACGGATAAGACAAGTACAAGGGCTGCTGTGCCAATAGCCAATCCAAACACCGAAATGGAGGTGATAATATTTATTGCATTAGTAGATTTCTTACTAAATAAATACCTCTTTGCGATATAGAATGGAAAAGACAAAATGAATTACACCTTGAACTTAACCATGCGTTCGAATTCTTTTACTCTTTTTGAGATCTCACTTTTTTTCAGAGTCTTCAATCTATTGATACTAAAATCCTCAACACAGAATGAAGCCATAACTGAACCATAGATGGTAGCTGTTTTGATAGCCTCAAAATTAACTTTGTTTACACTAGCTAAATAACCCATAAATCCACCTGCAAAAGTATCCCCAGCTCCAGTTGGATCTTTAACTAAGGTTAGTGGTAATGCAGGAGCAAAGAATATTTTGTCCTTATGAAATACCATGGCGCCATGCTCTCCTTTCTTAATGATAAGATACTTCGGGCCCATCTTAAATATTTTCGCAGCAGCCCTTACTAGAGAGTACTCACCAGACAGCTGACGCGCTTCCTCATCATTGATAGTCAAAACGTCTATTTTCTTAAGCACTTTCTTGAGAGATGGCATTGCAATATCCATCCAGAAGTTCATCGTATCCAAGGTGATTAACTTAGGCTTCTTCTTCATCTGCTTTATGACCTTCATCTGGATATCTGGCGTAAGGTTACCCAACATTAAGTACTTTGCTGTCTTATATGAAGCAGGCAATTTAGGATTAAAGTCGTCTAATACATTCAACTCAGTAAAGATCGTATCCCTCTTATTCATGTTGTCATGATACTTGCCTCCCCAGAAAAAAGACTTTCCTTCTTTGATAACTTCTAGGCCGTCAAGATTAATTCCTCTTTTCTCCAAGTATTTCAATTCGCTTTCAGGAAAATCACCTCCCACGATTGAAGATATCATTAAGTCTTTTGTGAAATATGAAGCTGCAATACTAATATATGTGCACGCTCCTCCTATAACTCGCTCTACTTTGCCTACTGGCGTTTCTATGTTATCAAACGCAACTGTACCAATGGATAATAAACTCATCTAATCTATTTTTTTTAAAATTTCGGCTCAAAGATTGCACTTTTATTTTTATTGTAATAGATTTGCAACGCTTTTAAAAGAATGTAGTATAATAGCTAGCAATTAGCATCAATTACAGGCTTTTTAAATGCCTCTTTAGCTCAGCTGGTTAGAGCGCCGGACTGTTAATCCGTAGGTCCTAGGTTCGAGTCCTAGAAGAGGCGCAAAATTAGGTTTCGCAGTATACTGTGAGGCCTTTTTTTATTCTCCAAAGAGATTTATACTTCTCATTTTCAAACGCTTACAAATCGACATTTATCCATTAATCATAAAGCCAATAAATATATCAGTTCTATGGAATTGTGTGAAGGATAGTAGTGAGACGACTGAAGGGGCGAAAGATGGAATCGTTAAAGTGAATTACATTCGCCTAAAACCCAGAAAAAACCAAATCAGAAAAAAAGATCCCAGCCCCAAAAGAAGTAGACCTGGACTGCCCTTTTCTGGCAGGTCAGGGCCGTAGCAAAGCGGAGTCACGAAAAGCCTGGTCTCAAATGGCATGGGAGGTGATAAAGGAAGGTGCGTGAGCCGAGCGAGGTGGATTTGAGGCACACCCAAAAAATGATCTTTAAAAATAAAGGCAGCAATATTTGATACACCTAAGACGTATATCATATTCTTTCAATCATTATGTAATGGATTTGTTTATTTGTGTATGCGTTTAATCGTTTATAAATAAAATAAACGAATCAACGGTTCAACAAATCAACAGTATTCAAGACTCTTTTTTATTGAATACATAAATTTTAGGCAAAGTGTGCTAGGTATGTAGCTGCCAAATTTTAAACGACTCGCTCATAGTCGTCTACCGCATCCTGGATTTGGAGAAAATTATTTTCAGACCCAAGCCTTTCCATAAGCCCTGTCTTTCTGAGAATATCTCGAACAGGGCCTATCGCACGACAGACATTAAATTCAATATCTCGAGCGGTATAAAAGTCTAGAACCTCTTCAAATGCACGAATACCCACACTATCAATCCCATTCATACCACTAGCATCTAAGACCACTACCCTTACTCCCTTGGTATTAGGACGCACAAAGGACTTAAACCGCTCCACGAAGAAGGCTGCATTGGCAAAATATAATTCATCATCAAAACGGATAATCTTCATGTTAGCTGGCACAACAGCCTCCTCGAATCTATCTACATTCTTATAGACAGTAGTCCCTGGTAAGCGCCCTAGGATTGCAATGTGTGGCTCAGCACTTTTCATTAAAACTTTGATAATGGATAGCACTACTCCTACCAAAACTCCCTGCTCTATACCCACGATAAGGGTCACTAAAAAAGTAATCGCCATATTCCAAAAGTCTCTCCGATGATAGGTCCATAAAAATTTAGCTTCTTTGAATTCAAACAAATTCAATACAGATATAATTATAATGGAGGCTAGGACAGCATATGGTATATAGTGCAGTATCGGTGATAGAAACAAAACCACTACTAATACGGCAGAGGCAGACACCAAACCCACAATACTAGACTTGGCACTCATATCGTGTGCTACTGCAGAACGGCTAAAACTACCTGAACTAGGCATGGCTTGAAAGAAGGCGCCAAATATTTTTGACAAGCCAATACCGATAAATTCTTGATCAGGCTTGGTTCTAACTTTTGGGTCTTTGGATGCAATAGCTTTTGAAATTGTCATACACTCTACTGCTCCAAATATAGTTAAGGTTATGACTGTAGGTAAAATGGATTTAAGCGTAGGCAAATCGATAAGGTACCAACGAAAAGATGGCAATCCGATATCTACCGTCCCAATGATTTTCAATCCCTTTGTGTCTAACCGAAAGTACCATGTGCAAAGCGAAGCAATTATTAAAACTATAAGTGCACTTGGAATTTTTCTGTTGATTTTTCGTGAGATGAACATCAATAGTAAACTCGACAATCCAAAAATAAGCGCGGTGGGATTCAACTCAGGTAATGCTTGATATATAGCAAATAATTTTTGATGTAAAAACTTATACTGCCCTAAACTGGTTCCTAGAATATCTTTAAGTTGACTTACGGTGATAATAATCGCTGCGGCTGAGGTGAATCCTGCAATTACAGGTTTAGATAAGAAATTGGCTGTAATCCCAAGTTTGAAAACACCTAATAGGAACTGAAGAATTCCCACTAATAGCCCCGTCAGCAAAACCAATTCGATGTATTGAGGAGAGCCAATTTCTATACCGTTAATCTGACCAATCCCAGAAATGATCAACAAGGATGTCAGGGCTACTGGACCAATATTTAGATAAGGTGTCGAGGCAAAAAATGCATATATGACTAATGGTACAAGCCCTGCATACAATCCATACTGTGGTGGAAGTCCAGCCAGATAGGCATAAGAAATACCCTGTGGGATAAGTAATATAGAAATAGTAAGCCCCGCTAATAAATCACTTCTAAAATCCTTGCCAGTATAAAACCGCAGATTTTTAAATAATGGTATCTTTTGTAGCAGTTTCAAACTAAAGGTTTATAAACTTGTGTCTAGTGGTTTCCACACGCCCCCTCAGATTCAGTAGGGACTTTGGTATTGCTAATATTCGTAAAACTATCTTGAACATTTACAAAATTATGAAATCCTCTTGCTTTGAGAATCGAACTACTAATGGTGGAACGATATCCTCCAGCGCAATGGATAAAATATTTTTTACTTTTATCTATTTCACTCATATTGGAGTTAATAAAATCCAATGCAAAGTTCTGTGCATTCTTTACATGCGATGCTGAAAACTCTCCCGGCTTCCTAACATCCAATACATTGATTGTAGGTTGATTTTCAAATTTTGTTGCAAATTCATCTGCCTTAATCGAATCAATGGTTTCAATCTCTTTGCCATCATTCTTCCATGCATCAAATCCACCGTCTAAATAGCCTATAGTATTATCATAGCCAACTCTAGCTAATCTAGTTATAGCCTCTTCTTCTTTACCCTCTTCGGTAATCAAAAGAATAGGTTGCTTAATATCTATAATCAATGCTCCTACCCATGGCGCAAAGCTCCCATCTAAACCTATAAATATAGAATTGGGTATATAGCCTTGAACGAAGATTTCTTTCTTACGAACATCAAGCATTAAAGCATCTTGTTGATTTGCAGCTACTTCGAATTCACTTGGGGAAAGTTTTCTAGACCCTTGCTGTTTGATAGACTCTAGGTCTAGATATCCCTCTTTGTTCATACTCGCATTAAGCGAAAAATACTGTGGAGGGGGAGACAAACCAGCAGTTACCTCCTTAATAAAACCTTCCTTATCTAGTTTTGCATTGAGCGCATAATTTGTAGCCTTTTGGTTGCCAAGCGTATCCCAAGTTTCTTTACTCATATTTTTTCCACAAGCAGAACCCGCGCCGTGTGCTGGATATACTAGGACCTCATCTGGCAAGACCATTATTTTCTCCCGTAGACTATCAAACAACATTCCCGCCAAATCTTCCTTAGTAATACTTCCTGACTTTTGTGCTAAATCGGGTCGCCCTACATCTCCTATAAAAAGGGTGTCCCCTGTAAAGATGGCGTGTGGAATTTTATTCTCATCGAGCAATAAGTAAGTAGTACTCTCCATAGTATGCCCAGGCGTATGCAATACTCTGATGGTAAGGTCTCCTAAAGAAAACTCCTCTCCATCCTTAGCCATATACTTTTCGTATTTCGTCTCTGCTAGAGGTCCATATATAATTTGTGCTCCAGCCTTTCCTGCTAAGTCAATATGACCAGAAACAAAATCTGCATGAAAATGTGTTTCAAATACATATTTGATTTTGGCCCCTTGTTTCTCAGCCATCTGAAGATATGGCTCCGACTCTCTCAGTGGATCTATGATTGCAGCCTCCCCCTTACTTTCTATGTAATAAGCCCCCTGAGCCAAACAGCCTGTATATATTTGTTCAATAATCATATGAAAAAAACTAAAAATTTAAATACTAATTATCTAATAAAGATAAGGCATAGGAATCAACTATTTTTCTGTAATGCACTCATCTGTCTGCCCATTTGAGTAAACGACCTCTAAGCGTCTAATATTGGGTGATAAAAAATTCTAGACAAACTACTCTTCTGATTTAAGCCGCTCTGCATTCTCATACATTTGCAAAGCTTCGATGATAGGTTGGATTTCTCCTTCTACCACAGCCTGTAGATTGAAGTTTTTCACTGAGCCTTCTAGTCTATGATCAGTAACTCTATTTTGTGGATAATTATATGTTCTTATTTTATCAGAGCGATCTCCTGATCCAACTAGAGATTTTCTCTTTTGTGCTAAGCTCTGTTCTCTGTCCGCCTTCTGCTTTTCTGCAATCTTAGCGCAAAGACGCTGAAAGGCAATTTCTCTATTCTTAAGCTGCGATCTACTATCCTGCGATTCGGACACTATTCCAGTCGGTATGTGTGTAAGTCGAACCGCAGATTCAGTCTTATTTACGTGCTGTCCTCCCGCACCACTTGATCGGTAAACATCCACTCTCACATCCGTCATATTCACATCCACGTCTTCCAATTCTAGTTTCGGAATAATGGCTACGGTTGCCGCCGAAGTGTGTAATCGGCCTTGCGACTCCGTCTTTGGAACTCTCTGCACTCGATGTGCTCCAGACTCAAACTTAAGTTTACCGTACACCTCATTACCACTTACTTCTAGCACTAGTTTACTATATCCACCCACGGTGCCTTCGGTCACAGAGACCGTCTCCATAGACCAGCCCTGTGCGTTCACATATTTCGAATACATTTTGTATAAATCTCCTGCAAATATGCTTGCCTCGTCTCCACCTGTACCAGATCTGATTTCTACGATAACGTCCTTTGTGTCTTCTGGATCTTTAGGTATTAAAAGCACTTTTATTTGCTCCTCCCAATCTGCTTTTTGCACCTTGAGTGATTCTATTTCCTCCCTAGCCATCTCTTTCATATCAGGATCGTCTTCTTTAAGCATCTCTTGACTAGATTCCAGATTATTTAGCACATTTGAATAGCCATTATAAGCCTCGACTATAGGTTGTAATCCTTTATATTCCTTACTTACCTTCTTATACTTTTTGATATCCGTCACTACCTCTGGATCCGACAGACGTTCTTCGAGGTGATAATACTTATCCGCAATAGCTTTTAACTTATCTAACATATCGCAAAATTACGAAATTAATATCTGACAAAGAATGTGAGACAAAGAGAAAGGCTACCACCTTTAAGATGATAGCCTTTTATATAGTTTTTTATTTTTATTTGAGTTGTAGGCTTTGGGTCATCCCTGATACAGGCAAAGCCTGCTAGGGCCGGGTGATCCACTCCTACCCCTACCGATTGTCATCGGTAACGATACCGCTACTCCCCCTATGTCCTACGCACTCCGTTTGTCGAGCTTTGTCGCCTGCGGCGAGTCGCGATAAGCGGGTCACTGTAGATATCTATTGTCCATTAATATAGTTCTACGGCTTTTTAGTTTCTATAAGTTTAATAGAAGCACTATTTACACAGTGTCTTGTTTGTTTTGGAGTCATGCCTTCATTTTTGAATACATGCCCTAAGTGGCCATCACAATGGCTACACAATATTTCAGTTCTATATCCATCAGCATCAGTTTCTTCCTTTACCGCGCCTTCTTTTATTTCATCATCAAAACTCGGCCATCCCGTTCTTGAATCAAATTTATCTTGTGAAGCAAAAAGTGGCATGTTGCATCTACGACAAATATATACTCCTGTTTTCTTAGAATCATGGTATTCTCCAGAGAAAGATCTCTCTGTACCTTTTTTAGCAATCACATATTCTTCAAATTCTGTGAGTTCATTGTAGCTACCTTCGTCTAACATACTAGGAAGGCCATCCAACATTTTCTCCTTTTCTGCAGCTTCTTTCAACATCTCTGCTTTGCTAACTGTATCTGTCACTGCGTTCTTGGTATTATTTTGCTGTGCGCAAGAAAATAGTGAAGAGAACATAATCACTGTAATCCAAATTAAATTTTTCATGGAACAAATATTTTAATCGTTAATCGTAAAAAATCGGTTATTTATTTATCATTATTAAAACACTTTCACGAACAGCTAAGTTTTTCAAAAATTAAGTAACCTTGGATTTTAAGAGAATTTTATGAAGAATTTTAGGGAAAAAACGCTTTAAATAGATTGCAAACCGCTCTTTGCCCCCTAAATAGACTTCATGCTGACCTTTTCGCACTGCCTTTAATATCCTTTCGGCGCATTCTGAAGCACTCATCCCTTGATCTTGGGCATCATCCATTTCATTATGCTTTGATCCATCCGCTGTGACTGAATTTACGGAAATGTTGGTCTTTATAAACCCAGGGCATACTATCAGAACACTCACATTATTGGTATGCATTTCTAGTCTAAGACTGTCAAAGAAGCCATGTAAGGCATGTTTAGCGGCTGCATATCCAGACCGAAAAGGAGAAGAAAATTTACCCATCAGGCTACTGATTACGATAATCTTGCCTGACTTTTGTTTGATCATAGTAGGAAGTACTGATTTTGTCAAGGCTACCGTACCAAAATAATTGACGTTCATCAATTTGTGATATACCTCCATTTGGGTTTCCGTAATATGAGACCGCTGAGAAATTCCGCCATTATTAAAAAGAAGATCAATTCTCCCTGAAAAGGTAATTGCTTTTGAAAATACGGCTTCTATTCCCGCTTCATCCGCGAGGTCAAAAGGGAGCACAAATATATTTTCTGGAAAAGCACAATTCGCTTTGACTTTTTCTAGGTCCGCTTGCTTCCGGGAAGAAACGATCACCTTGGCTCCTTGCTTTGAAAGTGCATATACCAATTGCTCTCCTATCCCTGAAGAGGCACCTGTTACCCAAGCTGTTTGTTTGGAAAAATGATTCACTTTTACCTTTTCATCAAAGGTAAAAAACTATAGAGGACTGTAGTAATAATAACTTGTGGAAAGAGTCCCTTCTTAAATGAGAGAAGATTTAGCTAATCAATATTCTTAATACAAATACGATGATTAACAATACTATTATAATTGACAGCAGGGTTATCATTAGGGCATCATCAGAAGCCCCTAGATTATTACTGAATTTATAAGCCATAAAACTCAGAAAGCCCAATAATAACACAAATCCAAATACTTGCTTAAACTTCAAAACGTGGTCTTTTATTATTATATTCTACATTAACCACGCCAAATGGGTAAAAGTTTCCTTTAAATGTCATTAGCTAGTAATTGTCGATTGAAAGGTTTTTGTTGATACAAAAAGAGCCTTGCAATTCTATGAATTACAAGGCTTTAGGTTGAGGTCGCGGACGGATTCGAACCGCCGTACAAGCTTTTGCAGAGCTCTGCCTAGCCACTCGGCCACGCGACCATTTTTATGGACTGCAAATATATATAAAATTTGCTTTTAAAGTCAACATTATATTGTACGCACCTTCCTTTTTGTTGTTATAATTTAGGGCTAGTAATTAGTATATAAATATCTTTACTTCATGAATAATGACAAAGTAGCGCTTATAATACTGGACGGCTGGGGACATGGATTGCATCCAAAGTCTGACGCCTTGAGATTAGCCCACACGCCTTATATTGATTCTTTATACAGAGATTATCCCAATTCTGAACTTATCACTTTTGGGGAAGAAGTTGGATTGCCGGAAGGACAAATGGGTAATTCTGAAGTGGGGCATATGAATATTGGGGCTGGTCGTATAGTCTATCAGGAGTTGGCCAGAATTAACAATGCTATTAAAACTGGAAGCTTACAGGAAAACAAGGTGCTTTTTAAAGCTATGGAAACAGCAAAGTCAAATGATAAAGCTTTTCATTTCATGGGCTTATTATCAGACGGAGGTGTCCATGCGCATATCAATCACTTGTTGGCATTGATTGATTATGCAGTCGATTTTGGCTTGACTAAAATATATATCCATGCTTTCCTAGATGGAAGAGATACGGACCCCCTAGCAGGTGCTGGTTATATAGATGCTTTACTGTCGCACATAAAAGACGGACCAGCTAAACTTGCAAGTGTTGTAGGTCGTTATTATGCCATGGATAGGGACAATAGATGGGAGAGAATAAAAGTAGCATATGATGCGCTTGTCAATGGAAAAGGGACAATGAGTCAAGATATTCCTAAAGTTATAGAGGACAGTTATGCGAAAGATATAACGGATGAATTTATGATGCCTATTATCAACGATGACGATATGGAGAGCAGTAGAATAAAATCTGGAGATGTAGTCTTCTTCTACAATTATCGAACTGATAGACCAAGACAAATCACTACGGTTTTATCCCAAAAAGATTTTCCAGAGCAGGAAATGAAAAAATTAGATTTAGAATATTTCACTATGACTAATTATGATAGTCAATTCAAAAATGTGAATGTAATCTTTGAGAAAGATGAACTGAGCAAAACTTTAGGTGAAGTCTTAACTACTGCAAATAAAACTCAGGTAAGAATCGCTGAAACGGAAAAATACCCCCATGTCACTTTTTTCTTTAATGGAGGTAAGGAAGAACCTTTCGCAAATGAAGAAAGAATCTTAATACCCTCGCCAAAGGTGGCAACTTACGATTTAAAACCCGAAATGAGCGCATATGAATTAACTGATGCTATTATTAATTTTGTTGAGAACAAGCCTGTTGATTTCATTTGCCTCAATTACGCTAATACAGACATGGTAGGTCACACTGGAGATTTTAATGCTGCTATGAAAGCTGCAGAAACTGTTGATACTTGTTTAAAAAGATTGATGGTAAGCTTACATAAGCATAAGTTTAATGCTATTGTTATTGCCGATCATGGCAACTCTGATTATATGATAAATGAAAATGGTAGTCCAAATACTGCACATACTATTAATCTTGTTCCCTGCTTTTTGTTGGCACAAAATGGAAAAGACACACAATTGGCAAATGGTAAATTAGCTGATATCGCTCCTACCATACTTGACCTAATGAATATCACCCAGCCAGAAGAAATGACTGGAAAAAGTTTAATTAAATGAATTTACGCCAAACGCTTATAGCCTTTTCAATTGCTTGCTTCGCCCTAACATTCTATAGTTGCGATTTTGATGTAGCTGAGAATCAACGATTAAAAGAAAACTCTTTTTTCTTTTCTACGGATATGTTTTTTCAAGATGAGCAAAAACGACTTAAAGACGATTCTGGATTTACAAAATTTGTAAATTTTAATGGAAAGGAAGAGAAGATGAAAATTGACTCTTTAGATTTTGTTGCAGAGTTTGCTCCATTTAGAAATTCAGATATTAATAAAGCGGTATGGCTAGACAGATATATGTGCGACACCCTTTATCAGGAAAAGCAGATTGCAAATATTGCTTGTACCTGTGCAGATAAAAAACTAAAGACTCAAAAACTTAACGTGGATTATAAAAATGGTACCATTAGTGAAGTTAGACTCGAGAATCAAATGAACAAGATGTTGTTGACTACTATGGAATATCTCACTTACACAAAAGATGTCTCCTATGAGATCAAAAGGGTTCAGATGTTAAAGACTGGAGGTTTAGATTCTACTTTTGTGATGGTGATGTTTTAAAAATCCCTACTCTTAAATTTTCCATAGCTGAACAGAAATAGAATGTTTATGACATTTCACTCCTTAGATGTCGTGATTTTGGTTTGCAATTTGTCATGATTTTTGAGTGAAAAATCACGCCCACCACCAAAGGTGTTGCACAGCCAAATTGGATATATCCAAATTAACTACCCAGGGCTTCGCCCTGCACTATTAATATTTGGCAACGCTGGTGCCACTATCCTTACTTCTGAAATTTTCATTTTATATATGGGCAAAAAAAAAGCCCACATTACTGTGAGCTTATTTAATAGGCATTTGGTAATAAATAATCTACCCATTTTACTTGCTTATTTTTCCTCATGCTTCGTTAAAAATCCTCGCCGATGCTATGCATCGCCTCCGATTTTTGCCTTGCCTGAGAAAAAATTAGCTTCGCAAAATTTGGTCAGATTATTATCCCCAACTCCCTAGTTGGTTTTGTTTGTTTTCTCTTATTCTCCTTTCGAAGAAAAAAAGAAAAAAAACG
>CAYWOZ010000039.1:14027-20300 GCA_964458675.1 uncultured Saprospiraceae bacterium | reverse complement strand
CTGTCCGACTAGTCATCCAGGCGGGCCTCTTCGCGCCTTGAATTTCATGCGCTAAATGAAATTTGCAATCTTTCAGAGGTTAATAGAGTTGCCTGGAACTAAAAATGCCGAAAAATCATGTAATTAGACTAACAAAACTGGGTATTTAGAGTTAATATAGCATAGGTAGATAAATTGGAGTTTCCTGTCCTACCACAGTATCTAAAAGCGTATATTTGCGGTCTATGAAGAAGATGAGAAATTTTTGTGTGATTGCCCATATTGATCATGGGAAGAGTACCCTATCAGATAGGTTGCTGGAGTTTACTCAGACGATCAATGAGCGCGCTATGCAAAATCAGGCATTGGATGATATGGATATCGAACGAGAAAGAGGTATCACCATCAAAAGTCATGCTATCCAAATGAATTATAAGCATACGGACGGGGAGGAATATATCTTCAATCTGATAGATACACCTGGTCACGTTGATTTCTCCTATGAAGTGTCTCGCTCTATCGCGGCATGTGAAGGAGCACTTCTCCTAGTAGATGCATCTCAAGGGATACAAGCACAGACGATTTCCAATCTATATCTTGCCATAGAAAATGATCTAGAGATTGTTCCTGTCATCAATAAGATAGACATGGAGAGTGCGGATGTCGAAGTAGTAAGCGATCAGATAATCGACCTCATAGGATGTGATAAAGAGGACATCGTACTGGCGAGTGGAAAAACTGGAGTCGGCGTCCCAGATCTCATGAAGGCAATAGTAGATAAAATACCTGCTCCAACTGGAGACCCTGAAGCGCCTTTGCAAGCCTTGATTTTTGATTCTGTGTTTAATCCGTATCGTGGGGTGATTGCTTACTTCAGAATCTACAATGGTACCATGAAGAAAGGAGACCTGGTCCGCTTCGTGAATACAGAAAGAGAATATCATGCCGATGAGATCGGTATCTTGCAAATGGATATGGTCCCTCAAAAAGTAGTTTCAGCTGGTAATGTCGGCTACATCATCACGGGGATAAAAACGAGTAGTGAAATAAAAGTAGGTGACACCATGACCCTGGCTTCTAATCAATGTGAAGCAGCTATTGATGGATTTGAGGATGTAAAACCGATGGTATTTGCTGGAATTTTTCCGCTAGACAATGATGACTTTGAAGACCTGAGAGATAGTTTGGAAAAGTTGCAGTTGAATGACGCCTCGCTCGTTTTCGAGCCGGAATCTTCTGCGGCCCTTGGTTTTGGGTTTAGATGTGGATTCTTAGGGATGCTGCACTTGGAGATAATCCAAGAGCGATTATCGCGAGAATTTGATCAGGAGGTAATTACGACTATTCCAAACGTATCCTACTTTGCATATACTACTAAAGGTGAAAAACTCTTGGTGAATACACCCACTGAATTGCCAGACTCGAATCATCTCGACCGAGTCGAAGAACCATATATCATAGCGCAGATTATTACGAAGCCAGAATATATAGGCCCTATAATGAAACTAACTATGGAAAAGCGTGGAGTTATGACAAAGCAAAACTATTTAACACCTGAGCGTGTCGAAATGAGTTTTGAATTGCCACTAGCTGAAATCGTGTTTGACTTTTACGATAGGCTGAAGTCAATATCACGAGGATATGCTTCCTTTGATTATGCTCCTTTAGAATATCGCACTTCCAACATAGTCAAGATGGACATGCTTCTCAATGGAAACTCTGTAGATGCGCTATCTGCTTTAGTGCATAAAGATAATGCATTTGCCTTCGGAAAGAAAATCTGTGGGAAACTGAAAGGACTTTTACCTAGACAACAATTTGTAATTGCCATTCAAGCTTCTATTGGAGCTAAGATTATAGCTCGTGAAACCATCTCTGCTATGAGAAAGGATGTTACAGCGAAGTGCTATGGTGGTGACATTTCCCGTAAGCGTAAGCTTCTCGAAAAGCAGAAGAAGGGTAAGAAGAAGATGAGAAACATCGGTAATGTTGAGGTGCCCCAAAAGGCATTCTTGGATGTACTGAAATTGGATTAAGATCTTAATTGTATTGGATTTACTCCGTTTCCAGTCTACTTATTCAATAAACGAGCTAATTCTTAGACTTAAATTGTCATGATTTTTTGCAAAAAATCACACCCATTTAGATTTTACTTCGCCCCTACCAAGGGTTTACACCCTTGGCTAAATTCTGTTGTGCTTCCAGCACTTTTATTTAAATTTCTTATTAAGTATTGATTATTGAGTCTAATTTATTTGTCATAAATACGACATTTCAATTCAAAGTTTAAACATCGACTTTCAATGACTTGTTATGTAGTCATCAGTAATATTTTAAAACTTAAAAAACATTTCAATGAAATACTCATTTATTTTTCTAGCTGCTTTGGCCATGACTCTTTTCTCTTTTTCTACATCTACTGTAGAAATAGCAAAGGTTGATCTTGATACTAGTACTGTAGAATGGAAGGCAAGCAAAGTAACTGGAAAGCATAATGGAACTATTAATATAACGCAAGGAGATCTCGCATTTACCGATGGCGTATTGAGTGGAGGTACTTTCACCATGGACATGAGTTCTATAAAAGTAACTGACCTCAAAGGAGATTATGCAGGTAAATTGGAAGGACACTTGAAGTCTGCAGATTTCTTTGGTGCGGAAGCGCACCCAACTTCTACCCTAGTGATAAAAGATGTATTCTCAAGAGGTATGATGGGTGAATACAAAGTAGTAGCAGATATCACTATCAAAGGAACAACTAAAGAAATTAAGTTTAACACTGTAATGAAGGAAGGAGCTGCAACAGCTAGCATCGAGCTTGATCGTTCTGACTTCAACGTGAAGTACGGTTCTGGTTCATTCTTCTCTAATCTAGGGGATAAGACCATCCACGATGAGTTTACTTTGGATGTAAGTCTTACTTACACCATGTAAAAGAAAAAATTCGATTAATAATAAAAGGACATTTCTATTAATCTTATAGAGATTCTCAAAAGTTAAAACAAGTAATTAAAGGGTGATTCTCAAATAATTTGAGAATCACTTTTTTTTGAGAATTATTTCTAAAATCCAATCCAATTATATTATATTTGTCAATAATATATAAAGTATAGGCACGATACCCAGGCAAATACTTAATATATCAATCGAGCTTTACAGTAAATTAAAAAAAATACATAAAGATCTTTGTGGTCATCTTTCTTATATGTGCAATGAAGCACTAAAGAATGACTTTTATCAGAGCCATTGGAGTAGGGTCCATGGCTCTTTTTTTATATGGATATGGATAATCTTAAAGCAAGAACAAGATTACATCATCTGAAAAGCAATCTGAATGTATAAATCCTTTATTATCAGTTTTTTGTGCTTGACTTCTTATCTCGGTCATCTGCCTTGATAATCAGTCTAAGAGACTGGTCATAAGTGAAGTAATTCCAGATCCAATTGATGAACACCATCACTTTGTTCTTCACCCCTAGGATGGAAAATAGGTGCACAAATAACCACACCATCCATGCAAAAAATCCTTTAAACTTGAAACGAGGCAGGTCTACTACTGCCCTATTCCGACCAATAGTCGCCATCGAACCTAAATCTTTATACATAAAAGATTTATCACATTTGTTATCAAATATACTTGCAAAGTGTTTTGCTAAAAATTTGCCTTGCTGTATTGCAACCTGCGCCAGCTGTGGATGACCATAAGGTAAGTCCTCGGACTGCATGGATGCTGTATCTCCCAATGCGAATACATTTTGCGTTCCAATAACCTTGCATTGATGATCGACTAATAATCGGCATGAGCGATTGTACATCTTATCTGATAAACCCGAAAATTTTCTTCCCTTAACACCCGCTGCCCAGATTACTTTCTTACTGTGAATTTTTGTTCCATCATTCATCGAAACATATTCTCCATCGTAGCCCACTACCCTCGTATTGAGCTTTACTTTGACTCCTAAGTCTTTTAATGCTTTAGCGGCTCCTTCGGAAGCATTCTCTGACATACCTTTTAGTAGGCAGGATGCACCTTGTACTACATAGATGTCTACTTCTTGATTGTCCAGCTCTTTATAATCCTTAGGAAGTATGTATTTTTTCATTTCAGCGAGTGCGCCAGCTACTTCTACCCCAGTTGGTCCTCCACCCACAATTACGATATCTATCAATCCCTGTCGCTCTTCATAATCTGGCGTAACGATTGCCTTTTCATAATCCTTGAGAATCTGGTTGCGTAAATAGAGTGCTTCCGAGACAGACTTCATAGGGATAGTCTTCTGCGCCAGTTCTTCATTCCCAAAGTAATTAGAATCCACCCCATTTGAAATAATAAGTGCATCATAAGTCAATGAGCCAAGACCTGTGTGCACCTCTTGCTTTTGCAGATCCACACCTAACAATTCTGTAATGCGAATAAAGACGTTTTTGTTTTTTTGAAATACTTTACGCAAAGGAAAACTAATAGAACTGGGCTCTAAGCCAGCCATGGCTACTTGATAAAACAAGGGCTGAAATTGGTGATAATTGTTTTTATCTATTAAAACAATTTGGACATCTTTTTTCGCCAACTTCTGAGCAAAAGCAAGTCCTCCAAAACCGGCCCCTACTACTATTATTCTTTTTAAATCTGTATCTGGAATATTAATGGTCATAAAAAAATCTTCAGTCTATAAGGAAGCAAAAAACATGTTTCAAATGCAAGAGCTGGCTAAATCACCTACTTAGGCTCATTTCACCCAAATGTCTGAAAATTCCATCTTTTATTTTAACTTTAGTATAACTTAAGTAGCTAGGTTTATAACGCTGAAATCTATTTTCAATTCGTTCTATAGAAAAATTAAATCATGAAGTACCTATTAATTCTAAGTTTTGTGCTTATGCTAGGTCAAATTGGTTTTGCACAAGAGCATACGACTATTATCGAAGGCTATGTATATAAAGAGAATAATAGAGGGTACATTCCTGATGTATCAGTGCATGTATTGAACAACGATGATGGTGGCTTTGAAGCAAAGACCAAAACCGATAAGGATGGTTTTTTTAGCGTAGAGCTGGATCATATGCATTCCGGATTTACAGTTAAAGCACAACACAAACTTTATTTCACGAAAGTGGTTAGCCCAAACATAGATGAGAAGAATAAGAAGAAGGCTTTTGCCAAAATAGAGTTGGTGCGTAGACCGGGATATGTTTTTGATGTTACCTTGGCAGAGAACAGTAGCAACGGCAAAGCCACCTCGGTTGATGCCATTCAAGGGGCGAAGGTAGAAATCTACAACAATACTACTAAGGAGGAAGTCTATGTAGTTGATTCCTTGCATTCTCCCAATTTCAATTTCACTTTTGAGCAAGGAAACCATTACACTGTGATGGTGAGAAAGGAAGGATACCTAACCAAGCGTATGGAAGCCTTTATCAATATCCAAGGTTGTATACTTTGCTTTGAGGGTATCTCCAATGTAACCGATGTCATGACACGCAGCAACGAACAAGGCACCTTTCTAGCCAATATAGAAATGGATAAAATAGCCCTTAACACTACCTTCGAATTGAAAAACATCTATTATGATTACGACAAGTCATTTATCAGAGAGGACGCAAGCATCGAATTGGATAAAGTCGTGAAGGTCCTCAAGGACAATCCTGCTATTTCAGTGGAGCTGGGTTCGCATACAGATTCTCGTGGTAGGGATGCATACAATCTTACTTTATCACAAGCGAGGGCTTCTTCTGCTGTTAAATATTTGGTTGACAATGGAATCGATAATAACAAATTGAGTGCTAGAGGATATGGTGAGACTTTATTAGTCAACAATTGTACAAATGGTGTAAAGTGTTCTGAGCAAGCGCATCAGCAAAACAGACGTACTGCTCTCAAAATTACAGGCATAGAAAAGAAAGATCCTTTAGATGAAAAATCTCTCAAGCAAATCATTGAAGAAGATTTAATCTTACAAAATCTTGATGACACTCAGATTCAAATTAAGCCTGGGGAAGATTTGCCGGAGGAGATAAAGAAGGACCTTCAAAAGAAAAATTAAAGAGAATAGTGAATTATAATAGAAAGGTACTAGGTGTTAGCAAATCTTCATAGCTTCTAATTAATAATTTATAATTTTTTTTTTGGCGCTTGTATCCGGTGATTCGTTTGTACTCACCGTGCTAGCCTCCTATTCATGGAGAGACTAGAGCCGTATTCGCTTGACGGCTCATCCATCTCTAGTCACCCATTCATTAGTCGTCCAGCAAAGTTCGTATCACTTCTCCCCGGAGCGCGGGAAAATAAATGTAAAA
>CAYWOZ010000039.1:0-13927 GCA_964458675.1 uncultured Saprospiraceae bacterium | reverse complement strand
CGAATCTGTTCGCTTGGTATAATCGCCTGAATAGATTCATCATACATCGCCTTACATACCTGGTTAGGTAAATAATAATTACCCTGATAGGTGGCCGTCAATCTGGTATAAAACACCTTGCTCTTCCCTCTTTGCAAACTAAAATAAGTATGGATGCGATCGTCTCTAATATCTTGATAGTCAAAATCATCTGATACAAACTTATTATCTACTGCAGATAAGCGATCATTGACCACTTCCCAACCCGATGGAAAAATCTGGGTCAACGCCAAATTGTCAAAGTTTATATTTCTAGTACTAGGATGAGAAACGGTAAGCTTGGCTATGATATCCGAAGATTGTTTAAGATTTTGGATGTCTACTTTATTCCCCTCTCCATCAAGATATTCTACATTCATCTTCAGATTTTCTTGAAGTTTTTCTGTACGCCCTTGTAATGGTTTACCACTGGAAACTAATCTAATAAATAGAATATCCTGGCTGGTATTAGATACCCTTATTTTTTCACCTTTGATTTTATCAGGTTGTAACTCAGTTATTGACATTGGCAATTTGGACCCTATATCTACAAGATTTTGTGTCCCTATTTTAAGACCATATGTCATAGGTTTATTATCTTTTGAACGCATAAGTTTACCTACACTTAACAAAGCCATTGATAGACCATGTGTATTATAGTAGCCATTGGAAGCAAGCTTTTTGGAAATACTATTTAGCACCTTAGCCGTTTCTTCAAAATTTTCAACAAGTATGAGTGTCTCTAATAGCATTCCTTCGTCTCTCAAGGGAGAACCAAAATTATATCGCAATTCAGGATTATAATTCTCTACTTCGTAGCTAGCACTTTTCAATATTTCTTTTGCCACTTCTGGCCTAGAAGCGACTGCATATGCTGCAGCTAATCTCCATGTAGCTTGAGGAGATAATTTTGATGTTTGGCGCAAACGATTCATGGCGCCCAGTTCTTCCGACCCAGCAAGCGCTAAGGTGTAAAGACGATATGCTTGGGTCAAATCATTATTTTTGCCAGATGTACTTTTGCCAGGTCTATACTGCACTGCTTCCGTCTTCTGAAACTGTTTCCACTCAGCCAGCAAATGACTAGGTATGACAAAGCCCAATTTCTCAGCCTCAATTAAGAAATGCCCTGCATAAGTACACGCCCAAAAATTAACATAAGAATTAGGCCAATAGGCAAAGGCACCACTAGGCTTGGCGAAATTTTTTAACTTATGTATAGCCGCATAAATATAGCGTTCTCTTCGTTCTTTTTGCCTTGACGTCAACTCTACAAAACGGTCTAAATACAACAAAGGGAAAGCTGCAGAAACCGTTTGTTCTAAGCAACCATGTGGATACCTCAATAAATATTGCAAGCGCTCTTCCATATTTAAGGGCGGAATATTATACACCTCTAGAACAGCATCATTGGTACCTTCTGTTCCAATAGGGTTTATTATTTGACCCCAGGTTTCCCCTGGATTAAGTATTCCAGCTTCCACCTTGGAAATGTATTCATTGGGATTATCTACTTGTATTTCTACTTGCTGAGAAGCCCTTTTTCCAGCAGATTCTACCACCACGTCAAATTTGGCTACGCCCATTTGATCTAGAACTTCTACATCAAAATAAACCATTTGCTCACCTTTCTCAGAAAAAGTTATTTGTTGGGTCTTGCCTTTCGGAAATCGAACCAAACCAGCTGACTCTTCTATACTGATCTTTACATTTTTGATATTGTCTTCCAATGCGAATACAGAAATAGGTAAAGACATACTTTCTGTTGGACTGAGTACTCTAGGCAAGGATGTTAATACCATTAGTGGCTTCTTGACAGGCACTGTTTCTTCACTTTTCCCATATGCTCCATCATGCGCTGCGACGACCATCACTCTTACAGAGCCTATATAATTAGGCATAGTAAACTCATGTGTTTTCTTATTTCCCGGCTGCAGGTAATAGGGGCCAAAATGCTGCACTACTGGCTCGAAGCGATTGGCTTTATTCTTTTTGCTATTTGGGTTGAGTTCTTCATCACCCCCAATGCTTACTATCCTATCCATCTGACCCGCGAAGCTGCCCATCACATAATCATACAGATCCCAAGTCTTTACACCTAAAGCTTCCTTTTTATAAAACTTATCCCATAAATCAGGAGTCTTGAACCGGGTTAAATCTAAAAGCCCTTCATCTACAACTGCTAATGTATAAGACATCTCACGCCCCTCTTTTTCACTCACTTGAATACTCACCTGCTTCTCTGGTTCGAAATGATCGCTGGTAACTATTTCAGGATTGAGCTTCGTAGATTTATCATAAACATTGATGGGCACCACTCCATACATTCTTATAGGTAAGTCATTTTTAACAGTAGCATGCGGTTGTATATAGCTAACATTCGCATAGACACTAGGGGCCATATTCGCTTCCGCAATAAAGGAAAATTGCGTTTTTTTATCTTCGGTATCCACCCAATAGGTCCGCAACACTTTTGTCCCATTTTCTATAGATACGAGTGCTTTGCCTCCTGATGCTGATGGAAAAGATACTTTTATAGGGTCTCCTGTTTCATACTCTTCTTTATCCAATCCAATGGTCAACATAGTAGCAAATTCACTTCCAGAATCTTCGCCATAAGGATATCCTACGTAACAAACCTTTCCAGTACAATGGCCACTTTCTTCATCACATACCCGAATCAAGAATCGACCCCAATCTTCTGGTTCAAAATCAAAAGTGTTGATAGACTTATCTGCAGTGATATCTATTTTTTTGATCGCTCGGCTATAATCACTGGTATTATATTGCGACAAACGACTTCCTGATCGATTCCACCACCATCGCCAATCCAGTTTGTAGATAACCGCAGTTAGCTTCCTTCCTTTAATCGCTTTGCCATTCTCATCTACATTAACGAAACTAATCTCATTGTTCCGATTTTTAAGTAATCTATCTCGCCCATAATCCGTTTTAGGCAACTTGATTCCAACATAGGCTTCAAAAGGACTATAAGGAATAGACAAATTGTCAATGCTAAAATCCCCTCCAGGCTCGAAAGCCTTGGTTTGAAAATTAACGGACATCATCCCTGGAAGATTTTTATTATCCCCTATTGCTTGTGTAATATTTGCTTTTCCCGATTCGTCAGTCTTTCCTTCAAAAATCATAGTGGATTGACCCTGGTAGGTTCTTGTAGGATCTACAAAGGTAAAGCCATCATAACTTTCAAATTGGGTTTTGCCTTTCTTTATCTGCATTTCAACAGTAGTTTTTGCATTTTTCGCAGGAGTGCCAACCAGCCAATTTACAGACATCTCTGTGTTTAAATTGCTTGTACTTGCGCTCAGAAAATCATCTTCCATGTCAAATTTTATTTTTAGTCTATTTGGCTTAACTGTTTCTATTTTTAGAACCCTACTAAATTTAGCAGTTCCTACTGTGAGATCTACACGCCAATTTCCAGTAGGAGAATCAGGATCGGTATTAAGCACAAAAGGATAAATTCCATTTGTGTTTTGAATAGTATTGATAGTAGCATGTTCTTTCCCGTTGGGGTCCTTAAACTTAAGACTTATGGGATGATTATCAGGCAAATTATCGAAGGCATCTTCCAGTACAAAGTTTAAATAGATTTCATCTCCAGGGCGCCAAACTCCACGTTCTGCATAAAAAGTACCTTTGAGCCCTGCTTGTGCCTTTGCTCCATTTACGTCAAAATTGCTGAGAGATAATGACCAGCCATCATTAAGTGAAAGGATTCCTTTTTGTCCATTATGGTTCGCTACTATAAACCTAGCATCTCTATCAGGGTCTAAAAGTGCAGTACCATCTGATTGTGTAGAAATTGTTTGTATTTTTTGTTGCTGTAGATCATAAATATCTATGCTTGCATTAGGTATTGTTTCCGCGGAAATTAGATCTACACAAGTCATAAACAAGGATCCATCGTCTCCTTTTTTGGCAAGTACACCTAGATTACTTGAGTAAATTTTACGGGTAACGAATCGGTTATTATTATAGAATCCATTCTTGCAAGGATTATCTCTATCTTTATAATAATTTTCATAGTAGCCATATCTACCATAATAACCATCATGCCATGAAGTGTACTTCTTATTTTCGTTCATCACATTTTGGACTAGATCCAAGGGTTCAAAGCTTTGATTTCCTTCACAGTCTGTTATGGCGTATTCTTTCCTAAAACTGAGTCTAACCTCATATATAGCCCCTTTTTCCAATTGCATAACATCTGACAAGTCTAAAGCATAATTTCTCCAAACACCTTGATTCGCATTTTGATTTAATTCCTTTAAATCGATGGAAGTTTGCTGGATAATTCTTCCCACATATTGCTTATTATAGACATTCCTATCATAATATCCATCCTGAAAATATTGTAGCACGTTATCATCAAAAATTTTGAATATTTCTACATCAATTGCTCTCAAATTTACCGCCTTAAAAGGGAACATCATTCCTTCTGATTCAGGTACTATAACACCTTTACCTAAAAGTGCAACCTGCGGCTTTTCGGCATCAAACTGTGCTGTAAAGCTAGATTGGCTTTTTAGTTGAATTCCATATTTGTTCTTGACACCTTGATGCACCACAAATTTTTTCTGCCCTAAAATGTTTGATTTTGGAAAAATTCGAATAGAATTATCTACAATTTTATACTCCAACTCATCTTTATAGTCTTCAATTTCTATGAGCCCTTTTAAATGTTGCTGAGGTTCTAACTGTTCGGAAAAAATTAAAGTGATTTGTTGTGGGCTAGATTTCATTACGTTCAAATCCAGTACTTTAAAGTCGCCTATTGCTGGTACGACTTTAAGTTTGCTTCCTATCAATTCTTCCACCCCTATTGGTTCTCCGGTATATTTAATCCTTATTTCTTCTGCATTTTTGGACCGTTGAATGCCATGAATCACAAAAGAGTGCGATTTGCTGTTAGGATTTTCAGACCAAGTTAGTTTCAAACTTGATGGACTGACACTAAAACACTTCTTCAAATTATTGGATGAAATAAAGTCATTCGCTCTTATTATTCCCTCTAGTTTGTATGTATTTTTCTCTGTATCATCCCAAAGCAATCCAGACACGTCTACACTAAAATGTTGTCGCAATGCGGAAAAAGAAAATTCAAACATCTCATCCTCTTCTTCTAGTTCAGGAAAAAGTTTCTTCAGATTGAGTTTCGCTAAGTACCCTTTGCCTCTCTCTAATTTTTCACCGGGTTCAAAAACTAAAGTCGCATTGTCAATGAATTTTGCCGTCCCTTTTATGGAAGGCTCAAAATGGATAACTCCTTGTGCTGTAGGTCTTATTGGAAATCCTTTTGTAAAGTTAACGATGATCTTCTCTTCTAATCCAATGACCCCACTCGTATAGCTAGAAATCAAGTCCAACTGCTTTTCGGATATCTGGGTAGGGACTGGAATTTGATTTGTCTCGGGAGAATTATTGCAGGATATAATCAATAATAATAAGGATAGGCTAAATAGACTTCTTAGGTATTTCATACGGCTTCTAATTTTTGGGAATTAAGTTATTCAACTTGTCTTCGTTCCAAGATAGTTTAAATACGTAATTCCGCATTAATTGATACTAAATAATATTACATCTCAAGTTCTAACACTTCAAAAATTACTTAATGCAATATAGCTTAATACTATGCTTTTCTCTCTCCTATTATATAATGCGTAAAAGATCCATTAGTAACCGTAAGGGTTTAAGAAGTATTCGCAAAATTGAAATTGGCATTAAACAGAGCAAATGGAAAGAGATTCTTTGCCAATCATATTGATTTCTTTATCTTGGTTCCATGACAGATTTCTTGCCATTATTTCCATTAAATTTGGTGGCTTTCCCCGGAGAACACCTCAATCTTCACATTTTCGAACCTAGGTATAAGCAGTTATTTCGGGAATGCCAAGAAAATCAAATCACTTTTGGCATCCCTGCCTTTATTGATAATAAAATAATGGACATTGGCACAGAACTTCGTTTAGAAAAAATAGAAAAGACTTACGAAAATGATGAGCTAGATGTACGCACCGTAGGGATTGGAATTTTCAAAATAGAAGAGTATTATTCGCAAGCGCCTAATAAGTTATACGCTGGAGCAGATATTCAAAGATTAGCTTTAAAAGATACTAAACCCGATCCTGAATTAAATGAAGAAATCTTTGTTCATTTAAAAGAGCTCTTTGGAATGCTTAGCATTAAAAGCAAAAAGATGCCTGAAAGTGCGAATTCTTTTAATTCTTTCGACATTGCACATCATGTCGGAATGAGTGTTGAGCAAGAATACAATTTGCTTAGAATAGAAGAGGAATTAAATCGGCAAGAATTTATCCTAAAGCATCTAAAAAAAGTTGTCCCAGTAGCTAGGGAAATGGAAGTATTAAAAAAACGAGCTTTACTCAATGGTCATTTCAAGAAAATAATCCCTCCAAAAATATAGTCAATCTCAGATAAGAGCATAAAAAAACCACAGGATATCAGGGTGTTTTGGACCCTCAAAAGACATGGTTGGGGCGCTCAAAGTGGTTCAGTAATCTCCTTGTTCTAAATAAATAGAAGACCGGACAAGTCAACGGTCTGGAGCCCGCCTTAGACACTTATAAAAATCATCCCCAATGATAAAAAGGTAGAGTCAAAACTATTGATACCAAGTGGAGGTGTAAATCTATATAATAATAATCTAAATGTCAAGGTAAGGGAAACCTATTGAATTAAGGTCTATTAAAAACCTTCTATTGAACGCTTTGAATCTAGGTTGAAAAGCAAGGAAAATACATGTGAAAAGGTGCCATTACTCTGATCACCAATGTCTGTAAAGGCATAGTCAATTTTGAAATTCTTAATCTTAATACCAAGGCCTAAAGATGGATCAACAGTCCAAAATGGATCTGTATTCAAATCAGTGTCTTGCTGTACATTGCCAAAACCAATTCTTAGGAACGCAAATTGCTTAAAATTAAGTTCTCCTCCGATACTTGGTGAAATACTAAATTGGTCTGTTCTAATCAGGGTATTACGTCTACCATCAAAGGTTGCTATCAAATTAGCCTCGACACCAATGCCAAAGCCTTTTTCGAGTTCTTTATATCTAGACACGCCTAAGGTTGCTCTTGGTTGTGTGACTTCGATTGAATTCTCTGGTAAATCATTAGCTGTAGCAGATAGTACCTCTAGTTCAGACTCCGTAAAGTTAAATCTCCAGGCATTGAAAGTCCCTGTTATATCATTAAGGTTTAAACCAAATTTCCACTTCTTTCCCCAGTATTGTATCCCTCCATCCAGACCAAATCCGAATGCATTGGCAAAAGGCCCAATATTTCTATAAATAATCTTAAGATTACCTCCTACTGTCCATCTATCAGAATCTTTAAATAAGTATTGGCTATAGCCACCTAGAAAAGCATAATCCGCTGCAGAGAACGGAACAACATTGTCAAAGTTAATATTACCATCCGCATCAAAAAGGTTGAGAGTATTAGGGATATCATCAATCCCGAATCGGACGACTGATAAAGAAATGGCTTTGCGGTTATTATCTATTTTCTTAGTCGCTGCTAAGTAGTCGAATATACCAACTCCAGCAAACAACTCCGCATGCATAGCAGCGAACTGCCAGTCATCATGCGTATTACGTACCAAGCCTGAAGGATTCCAAAAACTAGCTGTAACATCATCAGTGCTCGCTACTATCGAATTACCTAATGCTTGTGCTCGAGCACCTACTCCTATATTCAGAAATTCATTACTAAATCTTTGAGCGTTTATTTCAAACAAACAAAGTATGATAATAGCAAATAAGAGTAGTCCTTTCTTCATGTGTATTCAGTGATTCCTCCAAACAAACGCTAAATATACGTCTTTATTTCATTGTTCAAACCTACCTATAAGGAGATGACTACTTCCTTACAATTGAGACTCGAGTCCACTCCGAAAAGAACTACTCAAAAAGACCCGAAAGACCCAATTCCGCTCTTAATGAAGAATCATTTAATCCATGCTTACTCCAATAGTCAAGCATCTTTCTAGCTTTAAAAGTTGCTGTAGTGGTCAACTTCTTTCTTTGGCTTCCAAACCCAGAATAACCATCCTCTTGCCAGCTTTCTATTTGGTGAGGAAAAGCTGTTTTAAAGTCAATAGAAATTGTACGATCGTAATTTGGGTAATGTACAGTATAAGTACTCATGTCTCCATTGCTACTTAACTTAGCTTCTGCCATCACTGGAGTTGCTTCATAATGAGCCAATCTTGAAAAGGTTAAGCCTGGAATCATTTCTATTTTGCCTAGAGGCAAACTAGAAGGGTTAATTCGAATCATATTCCATAACTCATCCTCAAGCACTGCAGTCCCCAATTTAATAGCCTTATCTCCCTCAGATTCAAAATAAGAGAACTGTTCCATTTCAAAACCACCTTTACCTAGATTGACTTGACTATAGGTCTGACCACACCATTCTTGCGCTCCAAAAACAGCTTTTAGGGAATGCGGATTCTTCTTTAGATTTTGTGGTGTAAATACAGACAACATAGTTGAATATGGATATACCCCAGTATAAAACTTACGAGTGAAATTCAATTTCATTACAGGAATATTATCACTCGGATTACCTCCAGGATTATCTAACTTCACTTGCTTGGATTTACTGAATGGTTCGGTAACAAATATAGTATTAGAAATTCCTTCATGGATTTCACCATACCTTGCCTGTTTTAGAGTATAAGTTGTAATTTCTGCTTTGCCTTGGTCCCAAAAGTCTGAGAAAGGAGACATCTGAGCTTGCTTATTCACTACCAGAGTAGATTGTAATCCAGCTTGATTAGCATTTGTCTCCACATTGTTTGTACAGGAAAATGCAAAGCCTAAGGCCAATACACATATTATTATATACTTCATCATTTTGATTCTTGTATGAATATAACACGCCATTCGAATGAAAGTTAGACAAATGAGTCATAAAATCAACTTTAAAGTCTTATTTGAATCCTCTTCTCCATAAGTATCATCAATTATTAATAACCAAATTGCAGCACTAAGTGTTATTGAAAAGAGATTAAACACCACAATAATATTGTAAAGATGTCATATAAATACTTCTTCCTATTCAGTTTCTTATGCCTTGGTTTTAGCACCTTTGCTCAAAGCCCATGGGTGGATGATAAAGGGTCTGTGTACGCACAACTATCATTAAACTCTTTCTCTTATGAAAGCATCTTTGATGCGGAAGGTAGCGGAGCTCAAAATACATTTGAGACTACAGACCGAACCCTCGGTTTCTTTGGATTCTATAGTATTTCAGATAAATTAGGTATTCAAGTCGACCTTCCTTATAAACTTGTGAGCACCAACGGTAACTCCTTAAATGCAATAGGAGATTTAAGTTTTGATGTGAAGTACGAATTGCTCAACAGCTTTCCACTAACCGCTTTTGCTGGATATACCGCTCCAACTGCTACACGAGAAGGAGCACTAAGAACAGGATACCAACAACATAGTGTGGATGTTGGATTGAGCACTGGATTTTCCAAAGGTAGTGCATATGGTTATTTTGGTGCCGGGCATAGATATAGAGCTAATATCCCAAATCAAATAACTATCGATACAGAAATTGGAACAAAAGCGAATCTAGGCAATAGAGATCTTTTTCTCATCTTTCACATAGATGGAGCGCTAAATCTAGAGGAGACAACTGACCCAGAAGGAGATGAATCCGTACTGTACCATAATAATGGTCAATTCCTTTCTCCAGGAATAAAGTTTTCCTTAAACGTGATTGACAATTGGTGGATCAACTTTGGCGGATATGGAGCTATTACGGCTAGGAACCAAGGTGCAAACGCTTCCCTTAGCATAGGGATTGCTTATAAGTCAAGCGCCGAGTAAGAATACAACTCATTCTAACACATCAGTAGCCAAATACTTTTCATCTTTATTATAGTACCACTTTCGATCTTTAGGTATTTTAATATGATTAATCGTTTTTAAGCCTTCGAATAAAATATACTCGCCATCATTTTTAGATTCATCTTTAAAGAACTGATAGGCTTCTAGAGCATAAGTAGTTAGATTAAAATAAAAATACCAGGTATCTTTTCCTACCACAGAATCATAAGTCACTTTAATCTTATAGTAACTTTCACCATAAAAATTAGCAAGCTCAATATCTTGGTGAATTATAGTCCCAGAGTCCTTTAGCTTCATGGGCATCCCGTAGAGATAAGTGTAGTAATTGCGATACATTAGGGGACGATCTGCAGACACCCTATATTTCTTAGCAATATCTGCAGGTATATTTTCAGAACCATTCCAAGACATACTGCCCTCATTACTCTTTACCTTGTAGATGAGCTCTCCTTCTGGATACGTAGCAGAAAAATCGAAGGTCGCTTTTTTATTATTGATCTTGACAACACGCTTACCATCTGGCTTATCTGGGCGAAGTACTCGAAAGTCAAGTTGTCCTTTAAAGGTATCCCACTTTCCTTTCGGGTCATGAAAAGCAATACTCTTATCTAGTAATTCGGAGGCCGTTTGTTGAGCTTGAGCCACAGTAAGCCCTCCACAGAAAATGAGAAAAAGAAAATATTTGATTTGCATGTTCTAAGTTAAGAACATACAAACGATTCCAAAAGGAAATAAAAAAATAATTCTTGCCTTGTCTTCCCTAAAAATATACAGCCGATCAATCTCTAAAGAGAAAGATCGGTCCATATAACCATGAAAAAACTTTAACCAAAATTATCCTATTCTTACAGATAGAATATCTAAATATCTTTTTTACTATTATTTAATTACATATTGAATATTAGGTAAACTTTCTCTTTTAACTTTCCTAAGATTCAATTCTTCTTTTTCGTCATTTAGGACCGTTTCCAATTTGTAACTTCCTAATTTGAAATCAGCCAAGTTCACAGAAATCATATTCTCTCCTTCACTGATGTATCTTGACTTTGATAAGAGTACTTCATTTTTTTGATTAACTACCCGATAGCGTAGTTTCCCATCAACCTTACTGTCCATCAAAAGCGTAAACTGGCTATCTGTAATTGGGCTTGACATAGACTTAAACATATAATTGTTACTATTTTCTCTATTGAAAAAAATAGTGTGAGTGATGGATTCATAGTCTGAAGCATCTACCATTTTCAATCTATAATAAGCTTCATCAGCTCCTGTTTTTAAATCTAAAAATCGATAGTCATTGATTTCTTGAGAATCAACTGCTCCATCAAGTTTACCTATTTCTGTAAACACAATTCCATCTGTTGATTTTTCAACAAAGAAAGTCATATTTCCATTCTCAGAAACTGTGGACCAGGTCAATAGGTTTCCTATTGAAAGCTCTCTTATTTCTATAGGCCTATGGAATATACATTCCGCAAAAGCAAGATTTGTTGTGGACACCAAGATTACGAGTAAATAAAGTGTTTTTTTCATTGTAATTTAGCTTTTCGACTGACTGTTCTTTATAAAATTGCTGTTCAAATAAACAGCCTACATGACTAAATATCAGTCTTTAACATATTAAATCAAATTCTATACCAAATAAATCAATATTACATGACACTGCAAAACCAAAGCCTTTATTCGGCTTTTATACTCCTGTTACTACTCTTTTCTAGCTGCAAACAATCCTCTGATTATCAAAAAGCTTATGTAAGCAAGAAGGTCGCTACTTCTGAAGAGGCTATGGTCGTAGCTGCACATCCATTAGCAGTGGAAGCCGGGCTCGACATTTTATCTCAAGGAGGAAATGCAGTGGACGCAATAGTCGCCACCCAGTTTGCCTTAGCCGTGGTATATCCTAGAGCGGGTAATATAGGTGGGGGTGGCTTCATGCTTTACGATGAAAAAGGAAATAAGACAGTTGCCTTAGATTTTCGAGAAAAAGCACCATTCGAGGCTACTCAAAATATGTATTTAGACTCTCTGGGCAATCCAATTCCGGGCCTTAGTACAAAAGGTGCACTAGCTGTAGGTGTACCCGGATCAGTAGATGGCTTATTACAAGCTTTGGATAAATATGGAAAAATGAAAGACCGAAAGAGAATCATGCAACGCGCTATTGTACTGGCCAGTGAAGGATTTTCCATATCTGCTAAAGAGGCTGATCGACTTAACAAATTTGCGGAGGACTTCAAAGCATTAAACGATTTTGAATTCCCATTTGTCAAATCTACCGCTTGGAAAGAAGGAGACCTACTTAAGCAGACCAAACTTGCACAAACCCTGCGTAAAATTCAAAACAAAGGACGTGCTGGCTTTTACGAAGGCGAATGTGCAGCAGCTATCCTAAGTACTATGGAAGAAAACAAAGGAATTATTAGTCCGAGAGATTTGAACAGATACCAAGCTAAATGGAAAGAACCCATTCAATTTTCTTTTAAAGGTTATGATGTATTTAGTATGCCTTTGCCGTCCAGTGGAGGCATCGTCCTGATGCAAATGCTAAAAATGTTAGAGCCATTTGCATTAGATAGCCTAGGCTTCCAATCTGCGGAAAGTATACATCTGATTACCGAAGCAGAACGTAGCGCATACGAAATAAGAGCTAAGCATCTTGGCGATTCTGACTATTACAATGTCCCAGAAGAGGCTCTATTATCTGAGCAGTATATTGATATCATGCGAGATAAATTAGACCTTGAAAATGCAGGAAAGAGCCAGGCGGAAAATCACCAACCTTCACAAGCACTAGAAAGTTTTCAAACTACGCATACCAGCATCATCGACCAGGAAGGCAACAGTGCTAGCTTGACTACTACGCTCAATTCCAACTATGGCAGCAAACTATACGTGAAAGATGCTGGCTTTTTTCTGAATAATGAAATGGATGATTTTAGTGTCAAGCCTGGAGTGCCTAATACCTACGGTTTGGTCGGTGCGAAAGCGAATGAGATTGCCCCTGAAAAAAGGATGCTCAGTTCTATGACTCCGACAATTGTCAAAAAAGACGGAAACCCTTACCTAGTACTTGGAGCACCTGGTGGCTCTACTATCATTACGGCGGTTATGCAGGTTATGCTAAACAATATTGTGTATGGCAAAGATCTGGAAGAAGCGGTCAATGCCTGCAGGACACATCATCAATGGCTACCGGACAGAATTCTATTGGAAAAAGATTGCCTTTCTGAAGAAACACGTAATGCCTTGAAAGCGAAGGGACACCGTCTAGACGAGACACAATATATGGCTATTATAAAGGCTATCCATCGCTCTGCAAATGGTACCTTGACTGGCGTAGGAGACAGAAGAAATCCAGACGACCATGCACAAGGTTTGTAGGCCTTAAATAATTAAATTAAAAGTAGGATATTTTTTCTGCATAGATTTTTGCTTTATTTAGAATAGCGATTATCTTTGCGCAACTTTTATGATTTGGTAGCTCAGCTGGTAGAGCATTTGACTTTTAATCAAAGGGTCCTGGGTTCGAGCCCCAGCCAGATCACGTACTTGAGCCTGAAGTATTTCAGGCTCTTTTTTTATGCCCTTATCGCATATTTTTGTTTGAAAGCTTTTATGATTTTGGGCCATCCTCACGATATGTACATCATGCGCTTATAAGAGCGCTCGATGTATATATCATGAGGTCGCTACGTTGCGTAGCTCACTTTTCGTTCGGCCCTGCGAGGAGCTCAAAAAAGGCGCTCCTCTTGGTCTGCCGCCTAAGGGCGGCACTACTTCACATCGCTTGTCTGGGGTTCTAGTTTAAAGGCATATTTTTTTAATGCAGAATGTACATTCTTAGCAAGTTTGCCTCGGTTCCTAACTTATTTTGACCCACTGGGTCAAAATTGCTGCGCAACAGTTAGTCACATCGCTTGTCCGGGGTTCTAATTTATAGGCATATTTTTTTAATGCAGAATGTACATGCCTCGGCAAGTTTGCCTCGGTTCCTAACTTATT
>CAYWOZ010000038.1:0-20576 GCA_964458675.1 uncultured Saprospiraceae bacterium | reverse complement strand
TGAATTATTCATGCTTTCCAGTTCTCTCTCTTTTTGGAGCAAAGTGGTATTGGCTCTTTCCAGCTCAACATCACTTATCATTTCTTCTTTGTTCAAATCTATATTGCGTTGATAGTCTTTACGAGCTAGTGCGAGTTCTTTATTGAAAATGGAAATTTCTTTTTCTTTTGACTGGTTTAATTGTCTAATCTTTTCAATTTCGCGAGTCATATTATTCGATTGCTGGACAGCCACATCATTTTTTAGCGCTTGTTGCATTTCGTTATAGCGTAATTGCAAAATTGCATAGTCAGACTGGACAGCACCTAGTTGCAGATCAAATCGGAATGGTAGATTTAGATATTCGCTTGACTTGTTAATCTTCTCATATTTATTTACCCACAAAATCAACTCACTCAATTGACCTTGATCAGTAGTATTGCTTATGTATAGTATTGGACTTCCAGCCTCGACACGATCTCCTTCTTTGTATTTTATATCATCTATGTAACCAGTAGATCGACTTATGATTTCTATAGGTGGCGAAGTTGAGGTAAGCGTCCCTGATCCAATTAACTTATCTGGATACTTAAAAAAATATGAGCCCGCTATTATTATAAAAGCCACCAAAGCAATCATAGATATTCCTGACCGCATCAGCCAAGTTGGAGGAATCCCAATCAGGTCAGAAATCTCACTTCTGGACCTTTTGGATTCTTGCTCTATGATATTTTTTGATTCAGGCATATTAAAGCCGTTTTATATTTTAAATATATTACTATAGAAATCTATTAACACAATTATGGAAAGTTCTATTTTATTATTCTTAAAAACTATTGTTCACTTACTGTCCATTTTCATTTTTTTTTAATTCATAATTTACCCCACCTTCGCAAAAGCTACGTTGGGCAGGCATTCATAATTCTCTTCAATCCCCTAGCTCCAATTGATTCTTTACCAATTCATAATACTTTCCTTTCTTCGCTACTAGTTCCTCATGCTTTCCTTGTTCTGCAATTCGTCCATTTTCAAGAACAATTATCTGATCCGCTGTCTTTACTGTGCTCAATCTATGGGCTACTATAACGGCCGTTTTACCCTCCATAAATTTATGTAGATTATCCATGATAATCTTTTCATTATTAGTGTCTAAAGCATTAGTCGCTTCATCAAAGAATAGAAATTCTGGATCTTTATAAATAGCTCTTGCTATGAATAGTCTTTGCTTTTGTCCCTGGCTGATACCATTACCCCTAGCACCTATCATGGTATTCAACCCAAGTGGTAAATCTTCAACGAAGTCCATAATATTAGCCTGCTTGACCGCATCTAATACATTAGAAATATTCGGGTAATCATCACTCTCTGCTATGTTATTGGCTATAGTATCTGAAAATATGTATCCTTCCTGCATCACTACTCCGCACTGCTCGCGCCATATCTTTTGGTAGATAGTATCTAGCCCCTGGCCTCCTATCTTAATACTTCCTTTGTTTACTTTATAAAAGCCTAAGAGTAGTTTTATCAAGGTTGTCTTTCCACTACCACTGGCTCCTACTATGGCCGTAGTCTTACCTCTTGGTATGGTAAGGTTGATTTCTTTGAGTACCTCCTCAGAGATAGGCGTGTACTGAAAAGTCAGGTTTTTGATTTCTATGTCTCCAGCGGGTATTTCCGCTATCTTCACTGCTTCCACATTCTCTTCATTCTCTGCGGCATGAATTTCAGATAGTCTTTCAAGGCTTATCTTAGCATCCTGAGCGGAGCGGATAAATCCAATTAACTGTTGCAATGGTCCATTGAGCTGACCAATGATGAACTGTATCGCCAGCATCATACCTAAGGTCATAGCGCCGTCTAAAACTAACTTCGCTGCAAAGAAAGTTATTAGGATATCCTTTAGTTGATTAATGGATAAAGCCCCTGCGTCTTGATATTGAGAAATAGAAAGAGACTTCATCTGTGTTCTAAACAATTTGGCTTGTATGCCTGCCCAATTCCATCGGCGTTTGAGCTGACTTCCTTGTAGTTTGATTTCGGGCATCCCTTGAATAATCTCTAATAAGGAATCTTGATTATCGGAAAGCAGCTGAAATGCTCTATAGTCTATTTCTTTTCTTCGCTTTAGAAAAAAGAAAATCCACGCGATGTATAAAATTGAAGATATTAGGAAAATAAGAAAAATCTGTACACTATAAATGGCTAGTACAATTCCAAAAACTATTAGGTTAGCCGCAGAGAGCAAAACACTAAGACTTGAATTAGTCAAAAACGTCTCTATTCGTTTATGGTCTTCGACTCTCTGTAATAGGTCACCTGTATTTTTAGAATCGAAAAAGCCAATCGGTAGATTCATCAACTTGATCAAAAAATCAGCAATAATATTTACATTAATCCGAACACTGATATGCAAGAGTATCCAACTTTGAATAAATCGAACCGAGGTGGCTCCTAAGAACAGCGCCAACTGTGCTGCCAAAACGATGTAGATAAAATTGAGATTCTTAGTATCAATCCCGATATCAACAAGGCTTTGTGTTAGAAAAGGGAAAATCAGTTGAAATATAGTTCCCAATATCAACCCAATTATCAGCTGGGTTAATAGTTTTCTATGGGGTTTTAGATACTGAAACAAAAATCCAAAACCCTTTTTTCCTTCATCGTCTAGGTCATTGGTATAAAACTGATTTGTGGGTTCTAAGACTAAAGCTATCCCAAGATCTCCATCCAAACACCAAGATCGCTCAAATTCTGCTATTGTCAATTTATGTTTTCCATCGGCAGGGTCCGCAATCCAAACATGGGTTTTGCTGATTTTATAAACCACTACAAAATGATTTTGATCCCAATGTAAGATGGCTGGTAAGGGGATTTCGTTTAGCGAAGGTTCTCCTTTCTTGGCTTTTGTAGGAATCCACGCCGCTAAGGTTCTAAAGCCTATTAATTCAGCCGCCTCGCTGATACCTCTTGCACTGACACCCGCTTTATCTATGTAGCATTTTTCTCTTAGAAAAGGGAGTGTGTAGGATTTCCCATGCGCTTTGGCAATCATACGCAGACAAGTAGGACCGCAGTCCATAGAGTCTAGTTGTGTATAATGCGTAAATCCTTTCATTCAGTTCTATCTAAATTTCAATTTATGCAATTATTTTCATCATATAAAATAATATCTGCATACATTGATAATTGTCATTTTGACATTCGTATCAGCCTACTTACCAATTTAGGGATTACTAATTAGATTTGCTGAGAAAATACTTGGATTCTTTGACAGATTTAGGCTAAAAGTAGGATAATGTTTATCCACAGGATATTGTCATAAAGGGTAAAACAATTCATCAGGATGCTGTTCTTTTTTCATAAAGCAATATAAATATGAATGTATTTGACACAGGTAAACTTAGTATTCGACCTACTTTGGCAAATGTAATTGTCAAAGAGAATATGAATCCTGATGAGAGTTTTCAAAATGAAACGCTAAGACCCATCTTGAAGCTTCAACATAAACTTATCATTGTATTGGTCAAGGAATATTTTAAAAAGAAGAAAAATGTATTCTACAATTTGACGCTTGAAAAAAGGGAAGATTATGTAAAGAGCAATTTACTAGGTGATCCAAAAATCATTCATGAGTTAAGGGGATTGGTGATTGGATTATTTACAAACGAAGAAATGGAACCCTATCTGAAAAATAAATCAACTGTTAATAAGAGAATTCAGGCTTTGCTATTTCAGAGGATAAATGGGATTATATTTAATTAAACTCTAAGTATATTTTCTCACACATAATTATTGCTTAAAATCTCGAATATCAAAAAAATAAAATATTAAATTACAGGAAAATTTTTGTTGTACAAATGCTCTTGCATAAATGAATATTCGTGTTTACTTTCAAAGAATAGTGGTCGAATTCGACTTAAGGTACCCCCCAAGATTTTAATCTCCTTGAGAATAACTGCTTTTTGATATCTCTTTCTTGCCAGATGCGACCTGTTTAATTTTAACAGTTCAATAGTATAATTGGCATTTCTTTTTTTCGAAGCTGAAAGTCTTTTTTTAGGTAATATCATGACTTCTTGGTTTACATCACTATAAACCCATCTAAAATATTTTGCCGGGTCATCAATATATGGATTTAATAATTGTGGTCTCTCATAGCGCTTCAAAGATTCAAGCCCAACCTCACGTGTATTATTATTGAGTTTTACAGGGTCAATTGCATATTTTTTGACAAATTTAATTATGGCTTTTTCATCATTTAGATCAGGCAATGGACCTAAGACCTTTTGTTTTCTAATAACTTCAAATGAATTTGATTTATTAGAATTACACACTCTACAACTAAGCAAATAATTGTCTATAGTATAAGAAAGCCACCAATAGATACTTTTTGGTCTAAAGTGTTCAACATCTCCATTATAGGTCGACGGAACTTCACTTTCGCAAAAACAACACTTATTATGTGATTCCTCAAGCAATGTCTTCTTTGCTGGTTTCCATTTCGAAGCCACTTTAAAACTGCCTTTTAGACCCTCAGCTTCATATTGTATTCTCTTCAAGAGTAGATTTAGTATCTTTTTTTCTAAAGCTTTGCCTCTTAGGGTTGAAGTGACTTTTTTTGGATTTCTAGTTCTTTTGAGTTTTATCATTTCTTATTTCTTAGTTCAGTAAGTAAATCGAACTGCTCTTTTGTAAGATCACTTTTAAAGCTAAGTGGACGCCCCATTAATTCTTCCTTAAGTAATGCTAAGTCGATTTTTTCTTTTTTTGTAATTCTCTTTTTGTTACTTAATTTTTTAAATTTTTGCTTTTTCTCTGCTAACTCTAAAGATTCATCTGTTTCTAGCCCAAAAATAGGGGAAACAATTAATTCACTTAGAGGAAGGTATTTAGCTGCTTCTTTAAATTTATAGATATCTAATTTTCCTAATTGGGGTCTCTTAATCAGATACAATTCTCCCTCATTTGCCTGTTGAGCTGTTAATGGTGAATGCGTTGTGCATATAATTTGGAAATTTGGCAATGTCTTGACAAGAAATTGGACAAGCTCTCTTTGCCATCTAGGATGTAAATGCAACTCTATCTCATCAATTAAAAGTATCCCTCTTGTGCTTAATGGCTCCTTACGATCTTTAAATATAGACGTTACGCGATAAAGAATATCACCTATTAAAGATGCCATACTTTGATAGCCATCACTTATTCTATCTAGTGGAATTTTACCATCTTCAGTTTTAAAAATAATACATTTATTTTCTTTGTCAATGTGATCAAATTTAACTTTAGGCAAAAAATCATTTAAAGTTTCTTTTATAAGATTCAAATCCTTGCCTCCGCTTTTATAGTCTAGGTCGGATGCCCATTCATCCAAAGAATTAAGGATAGCATTTCTATTAAACAAAGTCGCAATGTTGTTGGATCTCAAACTATGATAAATAGATGATGACCCAGAGTACCTATCTTTGCCAGCTAATTTTCTATTTGCGCCATACCCTACAACAAAGTAGTTTCTATCTGTGTGTCCAAGGGCATCATCAATCTCTTTAAGACCATTTTGTGAAGACTTAATAACGTGAGATATTGTTGCACCCTTTTTTAAAATTAGCTCCAGATACCTTTCCTCTCCTTTAGCGGTAACTATAGTCGCTTTCAGTAAGGCTTTTTTTTGACCATATCTTATCCATTGATCAATATTTCCTAATATTTCTCCAATTGAGTCACTACCAGCAGTTATTATAGCAATAGCTTTTAAAAGATTAGATTTTCCAGTTCCATTTTCACCTAAGATAAATGTCCACTTCCGATTTCCGGGTTCGTTTGAATTTTCGAAATCTAATTCAGCTTCGGGAATATTTCTGAAATTTTTTATATATAAATACTTTAAAAACATAATATAAATTAATTATTCAATAAATTAATTGCCCTTCTAAGTTCTTTAATATGAGTTTGAGCTTTATCTTTTTTGCTTTGCTTCCAATAGTCATTATGCTTAAATAGTCCTCCAAAAGATTTTGACTTCACTTCAATATCTTTAATTCCTTTTCCAAACTCTGGAACAAGTGGACCACTTAAAACATCACCAAATATGGTTTTATTGGGTTTAAAATAAAGATTTGTCCATTTGGTCAGTCCAAAAGGTGTAGCATGATGCAGGATAGTTCCATCTTTGTAAGCAAGTTTTTTACTATCAAGGCATGGGGGACATGTAGGGAATTCTCTCTGGTTAACTTTTAACAAAAAATCAGCTTTCGAAGAGGCAAGCAAATAACTTCCATAAGTCAAAGGACTCCCCAAGGTAACAAGGTCTGAAACTTTCCATTTCATTTTATTTTCATTGAAATCTTTAAATAAATTTGTTTGTTTTAATCTGTACTCGGAATTCGAATAATTTTTCTTTAAAAGCATTTCTTCCATGGAAATTACTTGGTTTTTAAGTACTTCCCCATCAAGCTTTCTTTCTATTTCTGACCAATAGAATCTAATAATATCATATGCAATAAAGCTTCCTAAACTATGGCCAACAATAATTATTCTATTATAAGCCCTGTCTTCATTTAATTTCTTTAAAATTTGCACTCCTATTTGTCTAATTTCTTCTCTTCTTTTTATATTTTTTGGGCTTGCATCTAAATAACGAGCAGCATCCCCTACATAGTTTTCGAGAGTGGCAATAAGTAATGGAGCTACAATTAACGACCAAATAGGAACTAAATTGAATTGGCTAATTGATGATAAATTGGATTGGCTTAAAACAACTAGAACAAGCTGAATAAAAAATATAACAGTTAAGGAATTCACTCCCCAATATATAATTTTGAGAGGTTTAGGAATCGAACTTGGTCTTTTCCAAAGACTCTTTACCCAAGTAAATACATGCCGCAACTGGTTTCCTTCCATAAGATGAGCCCAATACAGTTCATAAAAGTCTGTTCTTATGTCTTTTTTATTCTTTGTTGTTGTGATTCTTCTTAACTCGTAGCTATCAGACAATCTGTCTGGCTTATAGAATGTCCCAGGAATTGAATGCTCATGTTGAATCGATTTATCATTCTCCCAGACGGTTTTTACAAATGACCGTAGTGTATCTAATGGTCTTTGCTCTCCAATTCCATGAATAATTAAAAGTGCTAATTTCATTCTAGCTAAATTGTATTCTGCCGGATTCTTACCTTGAAAACTCACAGTAATCTTAAATTACTATACTCAAGTTCCAGTATTTATTTAGAAGCAAGTTTTATTAAGATTAATTCTCATTTTATTTAAATCTTGGTTGCCTTTCTCTCACATACTTTTTTCCTGCAAAAACGTAACAAAAACCTCTCGACCTTACAAAATTCTTAACGCTTTAGCATGCTAAAAAGTCTACGAGCTTAACCTCGCTTTTAATCTTTGTTTTTCAACACTTTTTAACCTCCTACGTTGAGCGCAGTCTTGTTAAATCTTTCAATGTCGTATTTATTCACCTTTAGGTCTATACCTAATAAGAATAATTTTAATAAAATTGACCTTAGGTTAAGGTAAAGTTTTTAACTAACATTAAGATTCTTACCCCTGCTTAAATCTTAAAAAAACTACAATAAAATATTGATTATCTTTGTATTACAAAAAAATAGGTCACTATAAGTTAATTTGCTTAAACTAACAAACCTTAAGTAACCAATTCACAAAATGTAATAGATACTATTTTCAAAATAGGTTTATTGTTTCCATACACGATTTTCATATAGCTGCTAAAAGTAATTTCAAAAATTACAGCTAAAAAGAAGCTGAATTAATTTAATGGCGACTTTAGAAATAGTGCAAAGTATAAAACAAATTAACGTAATACATTTTTAATATTCCAGCTTCAATAGTCTGTCTACATTTTCTATCAATCGATTGGCACTTCAGCTTCTTGACATCTCGGTGGGCAAAGTCCTCCTAAATTGAATGTTAAAATATCTTTAGCTGTACCAGCGTCTTCTTCATTAAAAGGTATCTTTATTAATCTATTTTTATCCGATTTATCTTCAATGCACATGGCTCTTAAAATTACAGTAGATCTATTTCTAAAATCCTCGATGGCATTCATTTCTAAATCACTATTTGTATAGTCATCTGGATACCCAGCAAAATAGATTCGAATTCCAGCAACAGGTGTTTCCGAATATTTAGCATTTACCTCCTGAATCCAATTTTCAATGTTTGCAAATGGGAAAAAAACTGATTGTTCAATTAAACCAGAAAGTTTTCCGCGTATTTTAAGTCTTCTTTGATGTTCGAAATTGCACATTTCAACAGCTTTAGACATAGGTATAATGCCACCTATCTGCGAACTCGAAGTTTTTTTTTGTATCACGGATTTTATTAAAATCTTCTCTATCAATATTTTCTATATAGCTTTTTGGTTTACTTTTAATATAATAGTTTAGATATGGTGTCTCGCCACCTAATGTCTTGTCGCCACTTATTTTATAAGTGTTAAAACACTCCAAATCTTCTTCCGAAAGGGTATTTACGTATATTTCAAAAGCATCAATAAGTTTTTGTTTTTGGGTTTTTTCATAAGGAGTTAATGATAGAAAAAGACAAGCGATAATTAATACCACAATAATTGATTGTTTCATTTTTTAATTTTAGAAGAATGATTAGATAAAGTTTATAACTTTTATTACATTAACAATGTACATTAAAAGTTTGATTAATCTTACCCTTTTAGTTATAATTTTTTATCCAGTCATTAACTTGTTCATTAATTAACTTTTGATATTATGAATCTTTATAGTTTTTTCGCTGACTACAGGAGTTGATATTTTGAATGTTTAATATCTGACTCCCCCCCCTACTGTATAAAATAAGATATCCCAAAAAAGACAACCAGGTAAATCCACAAGGCATCTAGGAAATGCCAGTAGACTGTAAGTAGTCTAAGGTTTAGCTTCTTAGCAGGGTCGCTAAAGTAGACCAATACACTTACTGGCTCTACCATTCGTTTTCGGGCTGTGTAATAGAATACGGCTAAAAAAGGAATCCCAGCTATGACGTGCGCTAAGTGCACAATGGATATGATGATAAGATAAGACGCCGTATTGCTATGCTGAAAATTGATGTTATTGGAGAATAATATTTTCCAAGCGATACACTGCGCAATAAAGAATAAACCACTTAATAAAAGTGTATATAGCAAATGCTTTTTGTAGCCTTCTGTGTCATCCGCCTTATAGGCTTTTTTAGCTTGAATAAGGGTGTAACTACTAGCCAATAAAATCAAAGTATTAAGGATAAAAAGCGTGGGTAGTTTGATAGGTGGTATTTCGGGATGTTGGACACGATTGTATATATAGGCTGCAGACAAGGCCACGAATAAGGCACCTACACCCATGAGCATCAAAGTAAGTATGATACTTCTAGGATGAAATGCCGCTGATTGGTAATCATCCTCTCTCAATAAGTCCTCTTCTGTCATCATCTTTTTGAAGATTTTTTTCTTCTACATTTTTCACTACAATATATCACACTGTGCCAGTTCTTCTCCCACTTTTTCCTCCAAGTAAAAGGTCGCTCACAAACTGGGCAAACCTTGCTATCTAGATAGGATTTATTTTGTTTTGCCATATGTGAAACACCTTACAAAGCTTTCGTTATTCGAAATACTTAATCTCCCAATTTCTGGTTTTTTTCTATTGAATCGAGATAGATTCTAACTTGCAATTTGTCATGATTTTTCGCGAAAAATCCCGCCAAATTGGGATATTCTATTCATTGTACACAGGGTTGAAACCCTGTGCTCTGTTGTCCCGTGCCTTCAGCACTTCTATTTTGCTATATAATCATTATGTAAAACAACAGTAAGTCAAGTGCCTTGTTCAATCAATGCACTATAAAAATGTAAGAAGCCATAAATAGTCCCATCGAATGAGATATCATGGCAACTACTTCATAACTCCTCATCCAATATATCGGACCGCAACTTCTTTTTCTCTGGTTCTTCTGGCTTTTCGTTCCGGAGATACATCAATGGAATCCCAAAAGCTGCGCATAAAATCAGTGGAGTATATTTGATGCCCAAACCCGAAAAACTGAGCCAAATAGATTCAAATGAGAAGCTTGATTTCAAGGCCCACCAAATCAAATGGCAGAGTAATAGACTGATAAAAGCGAATCCTAGGCCTATACCTACTCCTTTGATATAGGAATAGGTCTGACGTCGTTTGACATCCGTGATATGGTCATTGACGGCGAACATCATTCCTCCTGGAAACAGCACAATGGTCAGCACAAAATCTGGAAAATAGTGGGTGGATAAAAAGTGCAATCCGGCAGCTAGTATGACTCCACCAATGATACCGAACTTGACAATGGAGTTCATATAATAGCGTTGGGGTTGTTATCGAAGTAGTTAATTTTGTGCTTCATCATTTCAGCCATCATATGGGCACGATTTTTCATCTCTTCCGCTTTCTCTCCAGCAAACAAACCATCGACCGTACTTATCCAAATGCTCAACCATCTCTCAAAGTGCTCTGGAAGGAGTTTACTTTTCCTACTCAACAAGATGTGCTTATACACTACAGATCCTTTGTATACCATATTGCCTAATAGTACGGTCTCCCAAAAATCACAAATCACTGGAATGTGTTCTTCCAAATTTAGTTGGGCGACTTCCGTAAATATGTAGCCAATCGATACATCGTCAATAGCCGACCGATAGAACATTTGTACCACTTCAGCAATGTCTTCTCGTGATCTTAAATCTGTGAAATCTTTTTCCATTATGTGCTACAAAGGTAGGATTGATCTTCAAATTCAAAACAAAATACGAACATTAATATTTTTCGGACAAGGGATAGAAGATGCCACGAGGCACGAGTGGGTGCGTAGCACGGTTACCATCGCATAGCCCGGTCACGTGATGTGGATGCAGGGTATGCAGTAGAGACAGGGCATGCCCTGTCTCTACCCGGCATGCTCTGCATCCACATCACGTGATGGCCCCAAACGCTCCTCCTCAATACACATACGGCATAAAAAAAACCCACCATGAAAAATCACGATGGGTTGAGGTAATTCTTATTTAAAAGAAGATTAAACCACCTTAACGTCTACTGCGTTTAGGCCTTTCTTACCTTCTGTTAATTCAAATTCTACTTCGTTTCCTTCACGGATGTCATCGATTAAACCTGACACGTGTACGAAATACTCCTTGTTGGTCCCTTCTTCTACTATAAATCCGAATCCTTTTGATTCGTTGAAGAATTTAACTGTACCTTTACTCATTACTAAAAATTATATTAATTATTAAAGTGCAAATGTAGGTGTATAAAGAATGAAAAGAAACTTTTTCTCTAAGAAAAAGATTGAAAAGGCTAGATTTTAGTCGTTTTTGGCCTAAATGTCGTTAATTCAAGCTCATCTGTGTGCACATTTCTTTAAATAACATTGTGTACCCGACAGTGTGATGACCTGGTTCTACCGAATCTAGGATCAAAAATGAAACCTCTAGCCCCCTAGCAGTTGCAAACGATAATCCAATCCATGCTCTTCACACCCTAGCTCTTTGGCCTTCTTATAGGCAGCAAGAGCGAGCTCATCATCCTTATTTTTCTCGTGAGCCTGACCCATGTAAAACCAAGCAACTGTGTGATTAGGTTTTACCTTGAGCACAGCCTCAAGATCATCAATAGCTTGGGTAGCTTCATCCAGTCTAATCAAGGCCAAAGCTCTATAGACAACCGCCTGCAATAAGGAGCCATCAAAATGTAAGGCGGCATTCAAATCATCCAATGCAGAAGATGCATCGCTGCGCTGCAAATGCAAATATCCGCGATCCATCAACATACGTGAATTGGAGTATTGTTTATAACAGGCTTGGTTCAAAAACTTGAGCGCATCATCAAAGTGATTCAGTTTAGTATTGGCTTTACCCAGCATATAATAATCCGAAGGAGACAATTCATAATGCTGACTCTTGAGTTTGGTGGCAGTAATTATGTCTTCGTATTCTTTTTCATGATAAAGGGCAGATACCATGAGATCATAAATCTGTGGCTTTGCTTTACCATCCATTATCATCGGCCTTCCTTTTTTGATCGCTTCCACGTAGTTCTCTTTTGTGATCAACTGTTCCATCTCAAAATAAACATCGGGAAGGGATAGCCGCTTACACAATCCTACCAGTTGTAGTCCATCATTGTAGATAGCATCTCCATTGCCGGTATACATTTGGCTGCCAAAGGGAAATAGATTGGACACAAAATCCAGCACCGCTGCTGCGACAAAAACGAATATCATAAAATGAAGCAAAGGCTGTGCAGCTGTATGAGGCAGGAAAAACAAAAGGGGAACAGCAATCATCAGACTGGCGATGGGACCTCCTAGTATAATCAAAAAGCTACGCCATAAGGTCATCTGGCCTGCATGCCTACACATCCCTATATTCCAAGCCAGGAAATTAAATTTGAAAAATATGTCTAAGCGACCAAGACTGAGGCTTGCTCCATCTTCGGTGCCACCATAGGTACCTATATAGACCTGTACTTTCTCTCGGGAAAACAATAAAGCGGGAATAGCATGGCCCATTTCGTGAAATAGCGTTGTGAAGGAACGCAATACCATTACTAGTAATATTCCTCCTATTGCCAAGCCTATGCCGAATAGTACCTCCATCGATTTCTAAAGTATGATGCTTTATCAAATACAAAGGTAGTAGTAAATGGTATAAATAGCTAATCTAATGATTATAGACCATTAGCGCTGGCAAAAGGCCGTAAATCCTCGCTTAGTTCATAGTCCAAATGTAAGCATTGAGTGAGGTCGCAATGATAATCCATATACCATATGGAAGCAAAAGAAGAGATTTTTCCTTTAGCGTCTTCCAATAGTTGAACATAAAAAATAAGACCAATATCGCCAAAGCGCTAATGACAATCAATCCAAAACCTACTTGCCTTAAGTGAAAGAAGACTGGGTTCCAGGCCATGTTCAAAATCAATTGTGTAATATATAAGGAGAGGAGAACATTCTTATCCTCTACTTTCCCCCAAAGGAAAGCCATATAAATGGAGAAACAAATCATGATGGTCGTCCAGGCTGCTCCAAACACCCAACCTGGTGGTGTCCAAGGCGCCTGATTCATATTTTGGTACCAGTCAGAGGCAACTCCTGGATTGGTAAAGTACGCCCCTACGGCTAATGCTCCAAAATTGAGGACCAGGAATATGATAATTCTTATTAGCATTTTTTAACGTGTTTAGTTTCTTGGATACCATAACAATACAAATTAGATGCTTTTGTTCATGATACGAGAAGATTAAACGACTATGTTCATATGAATCTTTGTGGAGGCTATTGACTAGAATTGATTGATAAAAACTACCTTTGCGCCAAATTTAAAACATAGATTGTGCAGGACTTTTCTTCTTTAGGTATCAAGGATTCATTTATCAAAGGCTTGGACGAGCTCAGCATCAAAGTGCCTACTGAGATTCAAGCACAGGTCATTCCAATATTACTCAAGGAGAATACCGACTTGGTAGGTCAGGCACAGACTGGAACTGGTAAGACGGCTGCCTATGGCTTGCCCTTATTGACGAAGATCGATCCTAGCGTCAACCTCCCTCAAGTATTGGTGCTCTGCCCTACTCGAGAATTGAGCAAGCAGGTGGCCAAGCAGCTTTTCAAATTTACGAAGTACACCGAAAAGATATTTGCGGAAGCTGTATATGGTGGCGAGAAAATAGATAAGCAGATCATTGCACTACGCAGACCTACGCATGTAGTCGTCGCTACTCCTGGTAGATTGATAGACTTGGTCAGAAGGAAAGCAGTTGACATCAGACAGGTGCATACCGTGGTGATGGATGAAGCGGATGAAATGCTTAGCATGGGATTCAAAAAAGAGTTGGATGAAATATTGACCATGTTATCATCAGTTGAAAATAAGTGGCTGTTCTCTGCTACCCTTCCACAAGGCATAAAACAAATCATCAATACCCATATCCGCGATGGCGCTTATCGTATCCAAGTGAGTGGTAAGAATGTTGTCAACCAAAATATCAAGCATCAATATATACAATGCGAGAAAACGGATAAGCATCTTGTCCTTTTTCAACTTCTCAAAAATCAGAAGGAGAACAGGGGTATCATCTTTTGTAAGACCAAGGCTGTGACTCGCACGCTAACCAAGCAACTTATTGCGAAAAACTTTGCTGCGGATTGCATCCATGGCGATCTCCTACAGAAGGAAAGGAATAAAGCTATGCGTGCTTTCAAAAACGAGAAGGTGCAATTTTTAGTAGCTACTGATTTGGCCGCTCGTGGCATCGATGTTCAAGACTTGGCTTTCATCTATCACTACCAATTGCCTGATCAGGTTGACTATTATACGCACCGCAGTGGTCGTACCGCACGAGCAGGTAAAGAAGGCATTTCTCTTTGTCTCATTACCAAGCATGAGATGAAGGAGCTCAAAAAGTTGGAAAATAGTTTGAATATTAAGTTTAAGCAGCAATGGTAAAAAATTGTTGATTCGTTAATTTGGGGATTTGTTAATTTGTGAATTGAACAATAAACTGCGCTTTAATTATTTGGGGGTGCCAGCTGCATAAAAAGCCTTTCACTGAAAAAGTGAAAGGCTTTTTATTTGCTGTCGGGTCGTCCGCTAGTCCGCTTCGCTCCCGTCCTTCGGACCATTCCCTACGGTCATGTAGCTTCCACCCCTCACCCAAGGAGGGTAAATGTAAAACCGAAAAATATTAAATGCTAAATTTAAAAGTAGGCCATCACCACATTGGACATTACTTAGCAAAGTTATATAGGGGCGCCTCTATTAACCTCATTCAAGATGTAATCAAAAATATTAAACTTTTTATTCCATTTATCATCATGAACTACGTCGTTGCTCCTCAGTCGCTTAGCTAATGCTAAACTCTTTCGTCACGCCTAGTATTTCATGCGCTAAATGAAATTTACATTCTTTCAGAGGTTAATAGAGGTGCCCTTAGTAAAAAACACCTTTATCGATTTAGTATAAATGCAATTAATTTGGGGATTTCAACATGGCGAGAAATAATCAAAGTTTCAAAATGATATTTTAAATATATGAATGAGCGCCGGAGGTGCGACAGATCACAACCCAGGGCGTGAGCCCTGGGGATAGATTTCTAAGACCCATTTTGGCGGGATTTTTGGCTAAAAATCATGACAAAATGCCAATTAGAATTGATTCTATTTTCAGGGAAAAAAATTCAATATGTATAACGTAGAAGGTGAAATGTGAATACGTGAAACCACTTACATTGTGCTGTCGTCCTGTCTGGACTCAATGACAACTGCCTCATTAAATAGGGCTCACGCCCTATCCTGCAGGCTGTCGTCCTTCCAGTACTCTTAGCGGAACCAATTAACTCCACTATGCATTCCCTTTAGCCTTCATCATCTAATACCGCTTCTCTTTTGTCTTTATCTTGTAGTAATAACTTACAAATAGATGTAAAAACAAGTCCTTTAAAAATCAAGTACAAGTAATGCACAAAGCCTGGCAATATTGAATAATCAATATTTGGATAATCTCTAGCGATTGTTGTCACGATAATTGTATACTGCAATAGTGAAACTAAAAATACAATAGAAATTAAGAGTCTCAATAATGAATTATCGCGTATAAATTTGAATCGAAAAAGCTGGCTACAGCTAACCCAAATTAAAGGATTAAGCCAATGTGCTACCCAATTTCTGCCAAATACAAATTCTAAATTTTCCGTAGTTGATTCTAAATTAAAATAAATCATTAGTGAATCAAGAAGAAACAGAGCTAAGTATACTAAACCAGAATATAAAATAATTTTAATCGCTATGTCTTTTACCTCGACAACCCAATTATTATTATTATGAAATATTTTCACAACTAAATACAAATTATTCCACACCGCAAAAGGAACCATTAGGTATTTGAATATCAGCTCAATTATTAAGAACAATATATTAATAGCAAACTCCATTACTTCAAATAATCCTGAACATCCATTAAACAAAACTTAGGGCTACGTGCAATCAAATCTTGCAAAAAAGCACTATGTGATGCCCCGGAAAGCATAAGCACACGATCGTCTTTGGTCAACTCTATTTTATTCATATTGGCAAACCACCTTAAATTTCTATGATAATAAGTAGCCGCCTGATCCGTTGCATCGAATGTTCCTTCTGAGTTGAAATAATGCAAACCATCAAAATTCAAGTTTATCATTAAGTCTCCGTATTCCTTAGTATTTATTTTTGACATTCTTTCTACTAATGGCAGCGTATCGATTTTCTTAGATTCTTCGAATTGGCTAAATAGTAAATTATAAGTAGGGTCATTAATTTTTTCTTGGTTTCTTATTCCTATTTGCCAATCATAATTGCTGTATTCATGATTATCAATACCATATATTCTTTTACAATCACTGAGTTTTCCTACTTCGAATAAAACCAATTTCTCCACGATATTTTGATATACCTTCTTTTATATTTTGTTTTCACAATTAGAGACATCTTCTTCTTTGACTATAGATTTGTTTTCAACCGATTTATTACAAGCAAAAGTAAGCAAGACAAGTAAAGTAAATAATGTGTTTTTCATCTTGACTGATTAGATTATTGTTTTTGTAATTGTTTTTGCTGTGACTTAATCTATATTAATCCAATAATGCTTTTACGGTCCCCAATAGTCAAAATAAAATATCACCCCTTCACTTATTTCGAATCCTATGCTACTACTACATGTGATAGTATGTACTCCAGAATCAATTTCACCAGCTTCGCCAATTTCATACTCCCAAATTTGACCATCAACTAAAATAGGACCGCAGCCCCCACCATTATCATCTTCGACAACTAAATAAGGTTTGCTATCTGTTGATTTAACTTCTCTTCCTCTTAAAATTCCGTCTCCACAATTCCAAAGAAAAAACACGAATATATATGCAAAGACTACTCTCATCGCTTCAAGCCTATGCTCCGAAAGTGATATCAGCCTTATTCTTTGACCGCCTAAAAATCATCCGAATATTCAAGGCGAACAAAACCACCACGATGATAAGCCATATGTACATCCAAACCGAAGCAGGTATAATGACAAACAAATCTGCATAAGCAGCTAAATCAGAACTAGGTCCAATATTGAAATCTTGGATGATATAGAGAATGGTGGACAATCCTAAAAACATAAGAATGACTTGGTCAAGATTAGTAAACCTTGCTAATAAGGAAAGTCCTATAGCGAATAGTATCAAAAAGCCTGTCGTAAACAAAGATGAAAACCACACAAATGCAATTATTATCATAAGAATGGAAATGGAATACAATGTCGCTTGCGCAAATCTTTCTTTTCGTGCACCAATATAAAAAAGTAAGTTTCCGAAAATCGCTGAGCCGATGTATCCTCCCATAATCACAATAGATCTGACACCACCTCTAGTAGTCGTCACTCCGCTACCATCTTCATTAACGACAAAACCAAGAACATCACCACCAGTAATCAAAGCGCCAAAGGCATGACCAAACTCATGTAGAAAAGTGACGAACAATCTTAAGGGATACATTATTTTGCGACCAATGTCTCCTCCGAAATAGGTGAGTCCAATATAGACGGCGAGGATGCTTAGTATTAGTAGTAGTGTTTTGCTATTCATGACTTTCATGTTGATGTTGCTAAATTAAGTAGTATACTACATAAACAAAAGAAAGAACACATATAGTTCGACATTTTAAGGTGAGTTCTAAGCCTTGGTGGAATTAAGTAGTGGACTCGTCTAAATTTTAGTTTCGAAATACTATCAGTAAAGACTTTATGGAGGAGTTTACTCTAAGTGATAGGCAAACTTAAGCGGCAATCTAACTCTCTCACCCTTCTCATTTGGTATGATAATGTTTTCAAAAAACAAGTTAGTCTGTGCTGGGATTTCTTTTAGTACAGATATAATTTCCATGCTATTCACATCATCGAAGATAAACTTGTAGCCAGAGCCGTCTTCTGGCAAGACCACTAAGTCTCCTCTTAAAATAGGCACCGTTTCTTCTCCAATTTGTAATTGTAATTCTCCATCTGCGCAGATAAAATCATCTTTACAATAAGTTTGTCCACCGTACAAAGATTGATAACCCTTCCAGTACAACTTTACCTTATTGCCTTCTAGCTGATGATAATCATTGAGCGTATATGCATTGGTGTAGTCTTTACTCAATACTTCAGTGGTCCGAATTCTCCTATTAGCTCCTTTATCGTTTTTGGTGTAGATGGCTCTTTGAACGGTCTTGAAAGTAGGCATATCTAAGATCTCTACCGCGGGATCATCCTTATACTTGTCTACAATCCATTTATACTTCTCGTTATTCTTATCCAACTTGACTAGGGTTTTCTCCTTTTCTTGATAGACAAATTGAAATTCAAATACATCGGTATCTACCCGACTAGACACCCAATCTTTGGGCTTCCAAGCATAAGAGTCATTCTCAATAATGAAATCTATAAAAGATACTTTTACAAATTCTTCTGATTGAGCGTGCTCCGTTACTGCCACTCTGAGACTCCGCACTTCTTGCTTTAGTTCTTTAAGCAACTCTTGAGCGTCTTCGAAATTCATCACACAATCTAGATTTTCACAATCGAAATCATAACCCTTCCATTTACTTCGCCCTACTTTTTGAACTCGACTTGTCACTTGAGTAATATACAGATAGGCACTTTCAATAGAGATTACTTCTCCATCACTGGAGTTGATAGTTATTTTTTCGTCCAAAAATGCCTCTAGTTCTTGTTGACTAATTTTAAATTCTCCACCGTACACACGAGGGCTACCTTTTAAGTCAAGTGTAAAAGCAGAATTACCCCAAACAAAGTCATAATCATATTTAGGCTTAGCTTCACTTTGATATGCAGGTTTAGCATATTTAAACAACAAGCTATCAAACTCTGTATTCCCAAAACCAAGAATATCTTCATTCTTAATCTGGTCCAAATAAAATTGGCAAATAGCTCCATTCCCCTTATTGGTGCGCATAAACAAACTAACAAAATCACCGGATTTCGCTTTTTCGATATAACTAGAAAAACACTTTTCCCATTCTTCACCGCACTTTTGCGTAGTATAAATATCTTCGTTAATAAACCATTCGGCACTAACTATTCCTTCAGTCGTTCCAAATCTATTGAGCATGGCTGGTTTATTAATGATATCTAATAAAGTAGATCGATCAATGATTTGATCTTGAATTTTCTTTTTGCGACTATTTTCAAGTAAGGGAGTTGTTTTCAAAATACTTGAGCCCCAATTGAGGAAAACATTCGAATCATCGATTGAGTCCTTTGGCTTTTCATCGTTAATAAGAATCTTGAGTATAAGAACATCTTGCCTAGGTATTTCTTTACCCAAGAACTTTTTAAATATAATTTGGTCACCAGCTTCGAACTTATTCTTCCAATCTAAATCATTAATAGACTGGGTAAAAACATTTGCGTCTTTAATAGCAGATCGTATAATTTTGGTTTGCAAAGTAGATTGATCTCGACGGTGTAGCAATTCAAAATTAAAATTATAAACCACTCCTTTTGCTGATGAGGTTAACACAGGCTCCTTTTTAAAGAGGTCATTAAACTCTGAAACGCTTAAGTCTATGGATTCTGTAAATAATTTCTTGCTGTCTTTTTGAGTAAGTGTAGTATCTATTTTCCCCCAATGAAACTGATATTTTCTTTCTCTAACCTTGGAGCTATCATCATATATCTCCAATTCAAGGCTAATCGAATTGTTGATTTGTTCACTCTGAATATCTTCCAACCTGATTGTAGACTTTGTTGAATTATCTGATAAAAGAGTATCTGGCAAATTAGAGTACAATTCAGATTCCAATTTGTCAGAATGAACATTTGTAACCGATACTTTGCTTACCGTATCCTTATGATATTCTGTAGCTAAAGAAAAATCAAAAGAAATGCTATCCAGATTTAGAGATTTTCCCATTCTTAAATTAGGAGAAGAATGAAGCGCCTTAACCCACCTGCTTTTACTTATCCGTTTTCTAGCATGATAGTGACCTTGATCATTTTTAGTTAAACTAAATTGAATATCTCCCCACACAAAATCAATATCAGCAGGACTATAAGACAATTGATCATAAGATAACTTATGTATCGACATTCCGACTAATTTCGACAACAAAGATTCTTGGACAGCTAATAACCTTTTATCATCAGACACAACTAGCGTAGCAAGATTGCGACCTTCCATTTCCGGATTACCTTCACAAAAATAGATAGTAGTTTCTTCAACATGCTGATTTAACAAATCCTTCAGTTTAATTTTCTCTTCCGAATTAAAACACAATTTTCGAATATCCCCTTGGCCTGATTTGATCAAGATATTTAGAGTATCCTGAGTTCTATTTGAAAATCGGAGATATTTGTCTAGATTTTCTTGAACGGTCTCATTCGAAATAAAAACAGTAGGTACCTTTTCTTTTAGGCTGTTTGATTTTAATTCTATTTCAAGCAATGTCGAAGAGAATACTTCTTTTTTGATGGTTTTTACAAGGCCTAAGGTTTTAAATCCAAAAAAATTACTCTGCATAAATTGTTTAGCGAA
>CAYWOZ010000037.1:0-20667 GCA_964458675.1 uncultured Saprospiraceae bacterium | reverse complement strand
GAGTCAAATAGCTCCTTCTGAGCGGCTTCGTCTAGCTCCTTGTTTTTATTCTTCAGAGCGCTCACTTGTATTTGTGTAATTACTTTAGCCGCTTGAGTACCACCCATAACCGCTATTTTAGCTGTCGGCCATGCCACTATCATTCTTGGGTCATAGGCTTTACCACACATAGCATAATTCCCTGCTCCATAACTGTTACCCATAACTATTGTGAACTTTGGAACAGTAGAGTTGCTGACCGCATTCACCAACTTTGCGCCATCCTTGATAATGCCACCATGCTCCGATCTCTTACCAACCATAAATCCAGTAACATCCTGAAAGAAGACAAGAGGTATTTTCTTTTGGTTACAGTTCATAATAAACCGTGTAGCCTTATCCGCACTGTCAGAATAAATTACACCTCCGAACTGCATTTCCCCTTTTGCGTTTTTAACGACTTCTCGATTATTCATAACTATCCCTACTGACCACCCTTCTATTCGAGCATATGCACAAATAATCGTTTCACCATATGTTTTTTTGTATTCAGTTATACTTCCATTATCGACTATACTGTTTAGTATTTTTCTAGAGTCATATGGCTTAGTGGATTCGGAAGGAAAGTTTGCATATATATCTTCAGCTGCTAGTTTAGGAGCTCGTGGCTCTTCTCGATTAAAGTCAAACTTTTTAGGACTCGCCATCTTTCCCACCAGATCTTTTATGGTATCTAGGCACTCCTTATCGTCTTTCATGATATAGTCAGTAACTCCACTAATACTACTTTGAGTTACTGCGCCACCTAGAGTTTGCTTGTCAACGGTTTCTCCTATAGCAGCTTTAACCAAATATGGACCAGCTAGAAATATCGAACCCGTTCCTTCTACGATGAGTGCTTCGTCGGACATGATAGGAAGATATGCTCCTCCTGCCACACAACTACCCATAATCGCAGCTATCTGTGGAATCCCTTTTGAGGATATTACAGCATTATTTCTAAACATACGACCAAAGTGTTCTTTGTCAGGGAATATCTCATCCTGCAATGGTAAATACACACCAGCACTATCTACTAAATAGATAAGTGGAATTCTATTTTCTAAAGCTATTTCTTGAGCCCTTAGATTTTTCTTTCCAGTGATGGGAAACCAAGCTCCAGCTTTAACTGTCGCATCGTTAGCTACTATCATACACATCTTACCGGATACATATCCTAATCCCATCACGACACCACCCGCTGGCGAGCCTCCATGTTCTCTATACATGTCGTACCCCGCAAATGCTCCTATTTCAAAAAAGTAGGATTCATCATCTATAAGGTAGTCTACTCGCTCACGAGCTGTGAGTTTTCCTTTACTATGTTGTTTCTCTATTTTAGATTTGCCGCCTCCGAGATATATTCTCTCTAGTCTTCGTTGCATGCGGCTTACACCAAGCTTATTTTCATCTTGATTGATACTGGCGTTAAGATCGTTTTTTCCCATGCTCAAATTTAGTCATTAGAAAAAATATATTTCTATTATTTCTTAAAAGCATAAAAATAATCGCCTGAAAAGTGTTCATAAATACCTTCCAGCATTACTTTATCCTCTGCTTCATTGATTAGATCAACCACTTCGTCGATATTTTGAGCCACCGAGTCATTCACCTTAGTGATTATAAATCCAGGATCCATATTTGTTCGGGCGATTGGACTGCCCTTATAGACACTCTTTACCATGACTCCTTCTAAGTTCAACCTTAGCTTTTCATCCTTGCTTAGTTCTCTTAGTTCAAAACCTAAATCTTGAAGTACATCAAATTCATTAACATCAAGGGTGACGAACTCCGTGCTGTTTTTTTCATTCCTAAGAAGCACATCAGCCATTCTTATTTTACCCCCTCTTAAGTATTCTATCTTTAATAGATTTCCAGGTCTTTGTAGACCTATGAATTCCGCTAAACTCGGAGCTGACGTTATGGTTTTTCCATTGATGGACAAGAGTACATCTTCTTCTCTCAATCCAGCTTCTGCCGCTCCACTTCCTGCTTCCACACGATTGATATATACTCCTTTGATTTCGCCAAGACCAAGTTTTTTAGCTATGCTGCTATTTACTTCCACCATATCTATTCCCAGCAAACCACGCTGCACTACTCCGTAGTTTTTCAAGTCATTGATTACTTTACTTACTAGATTTACAGGGACCGCAAAAGAGTATCCTTCATAGCGACCTGTTCTCGTTATTATTGCAGTGTTGATACCCACTAACTCACCATTTGTGTTGACTAAAGCTCCACCACTGTTACCAGGGTTAATAGCGGCATCTGTCTGTATAAATGATTCTATTGTATTTTTACCTTGTAGGATATCTATTGTTCTTCCTTTTGCACTAACGATACCAGCTGTAACCGTGGTGCTTAGGTTAAACGGATTACCCACAGCTAGGACCCATTCTCCTACTCTAAGAGAGTCAGAATTACCAAACGGTAAATATGGAGACTCTGATTCACTTTCTATTTTTAAAAGAGCAAGATCAGTAGAAGGATCTTTACCAATTAGATTTGCTGTAAACTCAGATTTATCGTAAAGCGTTACTTCAAATTTATCACCATCTTCTATGACATGATTGTTAGTGACGATGTAGCCATCCGGCGATATCAGCACGCCTGATCCAGTGCTATTCTGAGAAGATTCCCAAAATCTACGATTGTCTATCGAGTTTATATTTACGATTACTGGAGCTACTGTCTCCGCAGCTTCTATGAAGTCAGTTGGCGAGGAAGAGATAAATGGGCGATGAGACTGATTACTATTTGTACTAGGCACACCAAAATTGCTTGTGGTCAAGGCCGGAGAAGCAGTAGGGTGGTAGACTATCGTTTTTGGCGACTCCACGTACTTATATACCACTATTGTTAATAGAGCACTAAGAACCGAACAAAAAACCACTAAAGCATATTTTCTCATGCTATATAAAATATATATTTAACTTATTGATAATCAAACCTTATGCCATTTTCGATGGCTTAAAGGATATTGTTATTTATTTTATTTTGGGCCTACCCTTCGGGTCGCTATGTTACATGGCTCGCTATTCGCTCGGCCCTGCATGACCTAGAAAAAGGTCATTTGGTCTGCTCCCGTTCCTCGGGATCACCATTTCACAGCGCTAGTCCATCAATTAACAAGATATAAGCATACGAATAACGCTATAAACTATCAAATGAAGTATGGACCAACATATATAAATAAGTACAAAGGTATGTTTTTCTATAGATAAGCTTAATTTTGCCAGCATTCTTCTAGACAGTTCGACAATTAATATTTATGACTTCAAAAGAAAATGAGGAATTCGAAGATCCAGACAAGCATTACCTCGGTAATATATGGGGCTGGAAGTTTTCATTCATAGGATTGGGTATTATTTTCTTTTTCTTAGCCATTGCTATTTATCGAGCTAAGGTAAAGGGAGTATCTTTAGAGGAGATTGGCAAAGAAGGAGAACCTATAGAAATTATCAAATAACAATGATTCAGTAATTAAACCTTAAATCACTGATTTGCATCAGATTGAAGCAGAAAGCAATCTAATATGAAGTATTAACAACTAGAAACAAAGAATACTGTGATTTATGGTTTTTCAAAAATTACTGAACCATTCAATTAATTTAATTTATTTTATGCACATTCCATTTAGCAAATATCAGGGTACTGGAAACGATTTTGTACTTATTGACCAACGTGAAAAACAATATGTTGGTAGAGAAGATAATGAATTGATAGCAAAATTATGCGACCGAAAATTTGGAATTGGAGCAGATGGCCTTATACTATTGGAGAACCACAAAGACTATGATTACGAAATGGTTTATTTTAATGCTAACGGTCATACCAGTTCGATGTGTGGAAATGGAGGTAGATGTATTACTGCCTTTGCAAATCAGGTAGGAATCCCTCAATTGGAGCATAACTTTTTAGCTATAGATGGACAGCATGCTTCAAGGTCTAATGAAGATGGTTCGGTTTCTTTAAAAATGAATGATGTAAATTCTATTTTTGAAGGAGAAGACCATTACATTCTAGATACTGGTTCACCGCACTTTATCATTTTTGTAGAGGATATAGATGATATAGATGTCAAAAAACAAGGTGAAGCAATTAGATATTCTGAAGAGTTTAAGGAGAAGGGTATTAATGTCAATTTCGTAGAAATTAAAGATGAAAAACTGATTGTTGCCACCTACGAAAGAGGAGTAGAAGATGAAACCCTATCTTGCGGGACTGGGGTTACCGCCGCGGCAATAGCATATTACTCCTATTCAAAAAAGAAACCTGGATCATATCAGATAAATATTGAGACGAAAGGAGGAGCCTTGAGCGTAAATTTTGATTCCTCCGCAAAAGGAGAATTTAAAAATATCTGGTTAAATGGACATGCTACTAAAGTTTTTACCGGCATCTTCTTAAGTGGCTTATTACCAGTGAATTAAGCCTTATTCAATTTCTAGATTCATAAGTGCTGATTTCAATTCACTCATGGCATGCTGATCGCCTACAGCCTTACAAATATCAATTCCAGTTTTATATGTATCGATTGCTTGATTTTTTTGCCCGATATCAGCCAATGCTGCGGCTAAATGATAATAAACACCAGTATAATTCGAATCGTTTTGCACCACTTTCTCGTAATAAGTTATAGCTGTATTTAGATCGTTTTGCTTTTCATATTCTTTGGCAATTGCAAAGAGAAGAAAACAATCTTCAGGATCTTCTTGCAGCATATTTTGTAAAAGGGGTAGTTTGGACATAATAATAGAACTTAGATATATTAGAGCTAGTTTCTTTCAAAATCGAAATGTAGCGAATTTTCGCACTCTAACTAAGTTTAATATTAGTAAAATTTTATCTTTGTGCGAATTTTGGAGTAAAGCAATCATTTTCTCAAGCGTTTACCTTCAAAGAAGCATTAAATTAAAAAGAATACATGAAAATTCTCGTTTGCGTTAGTAAAACTCCAGAAACCACTGCCAATATCAACTTCACAAATAATAATTCTGAATTTGATACAAATGGAGTTTCCTTTATAATGAATCCTTATGATGAATGGTATGCTTTAGTGCGTGCTCTTGAAATTACAGAAGCTAGTGGTGGCACGGTTACTATAGTCAATGTAGGACTAGCATCAAACGATGCGGTAATTAAAAAAGGATTATCCATTGGTGCAAAAGATGCAGTTCGTATTGATGCTGAGCCAACTAGTCCTCTATTTGTAGCAAAGCAAATTGCTGCTTATGCAAAAAATGAAGCTTACGATATCATATTCACTGGAAAAGAGTCAATTGACTATAACGGTTCATTAGTAGGAGGTATGATTGCTGAGCTGTTGAGCCTGCCTTACATCTCATATGCTTCGGCTTTAGAATTAGCGGGTAATACGGCTACTTTAAATAGAGAAATAGAAGGTGGTACCGAAGTGGTTCAAGTGGATACACCATTTGTTGTCAGTGCTGCAAAAGGAATGGCAGAACAACGAATTCCAAATATGCGCGGTATCATGATGGCGAAAAAGAAGCCTTTACAAGTTATAGCAGCTGAATCTACAGAAGACAAAGAAAAGGTTGTTGAATATAAAGTAGTGCCGAAGGATAGATCGATTAAGATGATTAACCCTGAAGATATGGCTGAATTAGTCCGCTTACTTCACGAGGAGTCGAAAGTTATTTAAGAAAATATTTAAAAAAATATAATGGTATTAGTACTTGCAGAACATAGTAATGGCGTTTTCAAAAAAGCGACACTCGAAGTTGTAAGCTATGGCAAAAAAGTAGCAGATATGCTTTCTTGTGAATGTACAGCAGTTGTTCTCGGCACATCTGATAAAGCTGGGACATTAGGTCAATACGGAGCAAGCAAGGTAATCACTATAAATAATAGTGCATTAGATAACTTTGATAGTCAAACATATACTTCTGCAATTGCTCAAGTGGCGGAAAAAGTAGGAGCAAAGGTTATAGTTGTTGGACATAATTCTACGGGCAAATCTATTTCAGGCCGATTAGCTGCTAGAATGGATGCAGCTGTCATAGGCGGTGCAAAGGCGATTCCCACTACGGCAAATGGATTTGTTGTGGAAAAGAATGTGTTTAGTGGTAAAGGTATTGCTTCTTATCAAATGGATACTGACGTAAAGATTATTTCCTTAATGGGAAATAGTATTCAGCCAGAAGTAGTAGGGGCAGATGTAAGCCCTGAAACTATGGAAGTTAATATCGAAGAATCCAAAGTAAAGGTGATAGAAAGAAAAACGGTTTCTGGTATAGTGCCACTTCCAGAAGCGGAATTAGTTGTTTCCGCAGGAAGAGGCGTCGGATCAGCTGATAAATGGGGTATTATAGAAGAATTAGCAGAAAGCATTGGAGCTACAACAGCTTGTAGTAGACCAGTTGCAGATACGGGCTGGAGACCTCACCATGAACATGTAGGACAAACAGGTGTAGCCATTCGACCAAATCTTTATTTTGCAATAGGTATTTCGGGTGCTATCCAGCACCTTGCTGGAGTTAGTTCTAGTAAAGTAATTGTTGTTATAAACAAAGATCCAGAAGCACCATTTTTTAAAAACGCTGACTACGGAGTAGTTGGTGATTTATTTGATGTGGTACCTAGGCTAAATACTGCAATTAAAGAATTTAAGGCCAAACAATAATTATTAGGTTTACTCTCAAGATTTTAAGTACCTTTAATTACAGATACTAGTACGGTTGTCTAGCCCGAACATGTAGAATTTTATTGTCGCTAATTTTGCGAATAAAGAATTATGAAGAAAGTCCCTTTAGATATAGTTGCCTTATCTCACAGCGTTACACAATCACACAATTATGCTGTGGTTTTAGGCGAACAGGATGGAGTGAGAAGACTTCCAATAGTCATTGGTGGTTTTGAAGCTCAAGCTATTGCTGTTGCCATGGAAAGAATGACGCCCAACCGTCCGCTTACGCACGATCTTTTCAAAGATACCTTAGAGACTTTTGATATTCAGCTAAAAGAAGTCATCATCAATAACCTATTGGATGGAATATTTTATGCACGATTGTTATGTATAAAAGATGGAGAAGAGATTGAGATAGATTCTCGGACTTCAGACGCTTTAGCAATGGCTGTTCGATTTGAATGCCCTGTATATACTTATGAGTTTATTCTAGATGCTGCGGGTGTCATTTTAGAAGATAGCGATGATGCCGTAGAGTCTACTTCTACCCAGCCTGTTAAAAAACAGAATAAACCTGAAGTTAAAGGTGTAGCTGGACTAGCAGGTCATACTATGGAGGAATTAGAGAATCTTCTCAGCGATGTCCTGTCAAACGAGGATTACGAAAAAGCTGCGGAGATAAGAGATGAAATTAAAAAGCGAAACGGCTAGCAATCACCTCTTTCACCTTTTCAAATTGATTTTCATTGATATCTAAGTGACTTACAAAGCGTACGGTATTTGGGCCGAATGCTGATGCTAGAATTCCCTTTTCTTTTATTGCTTCTAAGTATTGGTGAGCAGTGATACGTGATTTCAAATCAAATATTACAATATTCGATTGCACTGGTCGAACGGAGTCAATATAATCCTGCTCTATTAATATCTTTCCTAATTCTTTTGCCCTCGCATTATCAATTTTGAGTAAAGGAATATTGTTTTCCAATGCATACAATCCTGCAGCTGCTAGATATCCTGCTTGTCTCATACCACCACCTAAGGCTTTACGAACCTTTCTTGCTCTTTTAATAAATGCATTAGAGCCTATAAGTAAAGATCCTACTGGAGCCCCTAGACCTTTTGATAAACAAATTGAGATAGAGTTAAACAAATTCCCAACTTCTAATGTAGATTCATTCGTTTCCACTAAAGCATTAAATAGGCGTGCTCCATCTAGATGGAGAAGTAGATTATTTTCTGTACACACTGTTTTTATTTCAGCTATCTCAGATAAGGTATAATAACTGCCCCCACCTTTGTTACAGGTGTTTTCAAGAACCACTAGCTTGCTATTTGGTAGCCAGTCATAATCTTGTTTAATCGCTTGTTTCACTTGCTGAGCAGTGATTTTTCCATTCACCCCTCGGATCAAATTAATACCAACACCACTATTAAAGCTATAGCCACCTACTTCGTATTGATAGATATGTGAATATTCATCACATATTACTTCATCTAGTGGTCTTGTGTGTACATTTATGGCAATTTGATTGGTCATTGTACCTGAAGGGCAAAATAAAGCCGCATCTTTACCAAACAAAGTTGATGCATAGGATTGAAGCTTATTTATCGCAGGGTCCTCAGCAAAGACATCGTCTCCAACTTCTGCTGCAAACATAGCTTCAAGCATGGGTTTACTTGGCTTTGTCACAGTATCGCTGATTAAGTTGACTAAGTTCATAGCGCACAAGGTATATTTAAAATTAAAGCTTTAAACAGAAAGCATTCTGATTTTTCAAATATTAAATTTTTTTTTTTAATTTTTGTGCTTTAAACTCACATGATGCTGCCATTAGAAGATTTTTATAAGAGCCCTTTTACAGTTGATAATATCATATTTGGATTTGATCAAGATGATCTAAAAGTGCTCCTTATTAAGCGTCAAGAAGACCCATTTTTAAATAAATGGGCTTTACCAGGTTATTTTATTAAAGAAAATGAAAACCTTGATGATGCAGCAGCAAGAGTTTTAGAGGAACTTACGGGACTTGAAAATGTATATCTAGAGCAGGTTGCTACATTTGGTAATATAGATAGGCATCCTTCAGGGAGAGTAATTACCGTAGCGTATTACTCACTTATTGCTATTCAAGATTATAATGTTATTCCTTCGAATATAGCAAGTGAAGCAGAATGGGTGAAAATAAAAGATATCAAAGAGCTTTCATTTGATCATTTAGAAATACTGCGGTCTTGTTTTCAACGTCTTAAACGTAAGGTGAGGATAGAGCCTATAGGCTTTGAATTGCTACCTGCAAAATTTACCTTGACTGATTTACAACACTTGTATGAAGCGATCTTAGAAGTTAAATTGGATAAGCGGAATTTTAGAAAAAAAATCCTCTCTATGGACTTGCTAGTCGACCTTAATGAAGTACAAGAGGGAGTAGCGCATAGGCCTGCTAGGCTTTACAAGTTTTATGAATCCAAGTACCAGGAATTTTTAGCAAAAGGTTTAGTTTTTGATCTTTCTGAAGGAAAGTCAAAACAAGCAAAGGCAAATAAGACTTCTGATGTTTAGTTAATTTCTATCTACTTAATCTAATCGATAGAGATTACTTGAGCAAAGTAACGTCACCAGATAGTTGCTTCTCACTGCCATCAATGAAGGTAAGCCTTAAGCTCCAAACATACACACCATTATTCATTTGCTGCCCATTAAACTGTCCATCCCATCCTATAGACTGGTTATTAAGGACTAGATTGTCAAAAGAAGAAAGTTGGTTGCCCCATCGATCATACACATTAAACTCGTCAATAGAAGAAACCGTTGTTTGCTTTCCAAATACCATTAGAACATCGTTTATTCCATCTCCATTTGGAGAGAAAGCACTAGGAACATATATTTCTGCTGAATTGTCAACAAAAATGGTGACGAAACTAGTAGCTGTGCACCCGTTTCCATCAGTAGCATTTACCCCTATAGTAGTGGTCTGAGTGCCCGTAAATTCTGGAGATTCACAATTAGTGCAAGAAAGAATCTCTGCGTCATTCGAAATCCACTCTAAGCTTACTTGATCCTTATCTCTATTGCTTACCCATGCTTCAAGATTAATTGATTCCCCAAGTTCAACAACAAAACCAGATACGGTAAGCAATTCAATTTCTTCCAAAGGTTCTATAATCACTGCTTCATCTGTCGAAATAGTACACCCGAAATTGTCAATAATTTCAAATGAATATGCACCTGGGCCGAGGTTTTCAAAAATCATATCCTCTACAGGAGCTTCTTGATTCACACTAATTCGGTATGGCGGAGTTCCCCCAATAGGGAATAGTTCTACGGTACCTAAGTTGATATCGCAAGTCAAACTTTCTACAAAAATTTCATCAATGCTTAATTCTTCTGGCTCTTCAATAACAATGGTATCAAAAAGTTCGCAACCAAGATTATCAACAATGATTGCTGAGTAAGTACCTGCAGTCAAGTCTGTTATTTGATTGTCCAATATTCCATTTGACCATTCAATATTATAAGGTTCAGCTCCACCAGATATGGAAAGTGATGCAAATCCATCATTACCTCCATTACAATCTGCATTTCCAGAATCAGGTGTAACTTCAAGATTAGAGCTTGCTTCTATGTCAAATGTTTGAGAAAAATCACATCCATCAGTACTAGTAATGCTCACAGTATACGCACCAGGTAATAAATTATTGTTTGAGCTTCCGTTGATCCCATTACTCCAAATAATATCATCTACTAAAGCAGGATTGTTTAGCAGGACGCTGATACTACCATCTGCTTGATTTGAACATAAAGGTTGAATTACGTTAAAGTTTGCCTCAAAATTAGCCTGTTCTCCTATGACAAACTCTTCAATAGCTTTGCATCCATCACCATCTGTCACTTCTAAAATATAAGTGTCAGGAGCTAAGGCATTTAAATTTCCACTAAAATTACTTGACCATTCCAATTCTAACTCTCCGGAGCCACCATTTACAGAAAGTTCTATTCTTCCGTTTGATTCTTTACAAGTTGCATTGAAAATTTGTGCTTCAATGGATATTGCAGTCTTACTTGTAAGAGCAACTTGAAGCTGAGTCTGACATTCATCATTATCAATTACAATAATTGCATGCTCCCCTCCAACTAAGTTTTCGAAAACACCATCGTTATTAGTTATGTCGCCCAATTGGTAAGTATATGGTTCAGTACCTCCAGCTGCTTGAACATTTATTATTCCTGAGCTTGGTTCATTGCATTCAGGATCTTGTGCCAGATTTACATCAAGTGAAAGCCCACATTGTCCAGTACTACAAGTTGTAGTGGAGATTTCACTTTCACCACAAGCTCCAATAGCTTGGACTTCAAAAAGTATTGAGGTACCAGGATTGACACCATTTTCAGTATATGATAGCTCCTGGTTTATATTTATCCATTGACCACCATCTACTCGGACTTGATAAGATTCGGCACCAGCTGTATTTTCCCATGAGATACTAAGAGCATCGTCTTCACTATTATAACAACTAAGCATTGGAGCCCCAATATTAGTAGCATCTGACTCTACTAGCACTTCGTATTCTAGACTACAGCCATTTGTATCTTCGACACTCAAGGTATAGGTTCGAGATTCGCTTGGGCTAAAACTAGGATTAGGACAATCAATGCAACTGATATCTACATTTGGAGACCAAGAATAATTGATATCATATGTTCTATTAAAATGAATAGACCAACTTTTAAGCGTACCTACACTTCCTTGGAAATCATCTATCATCATTAGACGCCAATTACCATTTACTTTAAAGGAGGAAGAGCCGAAGAAATCATCCCAATTCCCTTCCGGTAAAAATTCTCCAATGAATGGTGGTTGAAGGGAAGGGGCACTAAGCATCTGTGTCGCATCAAATGTGAAACAAGCATCTAGAAAGAAATCTTGATCGGTACCATTACCTCCATTGCCTCCATTATTACTACTCAGTTCTATAAATTGGTTATCCGGCCCAAACAAGAAAATGGACAAATCTCCAATCCAGGGGTGAGCCAACTCATCAATACAGACTTGTATAAAGTCTGTTTGATTTAATGTGCCCGGAAATACATTTTCAACTTTTATGGTAGAGAATATTTGAGTTTCTATTGGTTCAATTAGAACTTCATTTTGATTTCTGAATACGATTGGACTAGGCGGATCAAATGGTATTGTAAAATCAACATCGACACTCGGTTGGTTGCATAAGAACAATGGCCCCTGTTCATCTGGAGGGCTTAGTAAATTGTCTTCTATGCCGACCCACAAGGTGTCTATACTACAAAGTCCCAAAGAGACAACGATTCCTAAACTTTCTACATCTTCTACTAAATTATCTTCTAAAGGTACAATTTGGATTTCAGCAATAGAGGTGCCAGCATTAATCAATACTTCTGTATCTATAAATTCTATATCAAGACCATTTTCAGCGCTTCCGATAAGTTCAAAATTTATTTCCTGTCCATTTGGTGTGTTTTCAGGTAATTCAAATACTAGGGTAGCTTCCGAACAACCTTCAGTGATGGTTCCGTTCGCACTTATGGTCTCAGCCCTTACATTTAAAGCGTTTGATGAAAAACTTTTTCCTTCTAAAAAGACTGCTGAATCCTTTAAAAAATCAACAGCATCGCCTATTGAAAATCTAATGGTATAGGTCTCACATGGAATAACCTTTGCAGCGGCAATAAAAGGTTCTAATACGCCATCATAAATGAAATTATCACTTTCATTAACGTTGAATAAATGGGATAAGTCTGGATTGCCAAGATTTGGACAATTGGAAAGGTCGCCACTAATTCCAGCCATTCCACTATTTATGGTATTAATTGAAACAGGTATACCATTAGTGCCAGGGACAATTGCTATATTTTGCCCAGTATAATTGCCACCAGCTGGATTCGGGCCAGTGATAAAGAAGCCAAAGACATCATTGAAAATAGAGCACACATATTCAGGATACTCCTCTGAGGCGAATACATAATTGAACTGTATTGTATCTGCTGATGGTTTAAAGGTTATTTCGTAGAAGGCAATATCTTTTAGAATGTCGGCTCCAATAATTTGTCGAAGTAGAACATCTTGGACATTTTCAAAAGAAGTAACAGTAGAGCTTTCACTAGAACTTGGTCCATCTACTTTATCGACTTCACCCGTACTGAGTACTATTCCTTGTTCTAAACCTATACTTGCCAATCCATTGCTGAATAACCCGGTAGCACTGGTAGTGCCTCCAAATTTAATGTCAAGAATTTCGACACCTTCCCCAATAAAATAATTCTCTATTAATGCTTCAGGTGAAAAAGGTGGTCTATCCGCAGGAATAACCTCTACAATCTGACAAAATAGGGATGGGACAGCCAATAGGCTAAGTGCTATGCTCAGTAGTATGTTCAATATCAATTTGTTCACTCGATGTCGTTTTTTAATTACAGGCCCTGTGTAGAAAGTCTTTATTCAGTAATCAAGGGGAAAGGTTTCCGTTTCTGCGACCCTTTTTAGCTGCAAAAACTATACCTAAATGATAAATGCTGGAGGATTTCGAAAAAAAAGTGACATGAAAAGTAACTATGTCCTGCAAAATGGATGATTCATCTAAAAAAATGGATTAAATGCTAGAAAATGGATTATTTTGGCTTTGAAATAATCCTTTAAATCAATAGCTTATTTTTTTAATAACTAACAAAGCCAGTACACGCGATGAAACAATTTTTTAAATTCACATTTGCCTCTTGTCTTGGGGTGTTTTTAGCATTTGTAGCACTATTTTTTGTGTTGATTCCTATAGTAGGAGATTCCTTAGCTAGCGCTTTCGATTCTAGAAAGAAGGTTAAATCAAATTCCGTTTTACGGATACAACTTAATAAAGCAATCCCAGAGAAGACTAATAATGTAGAAACCACTTTTTCCATCTCTGATCCAGCGAATAGTAATGTATGGGGGGTTCATGATATTTCTTACGCTATTGAGCAAGCCGCAGAGGACAATAACATTAAGGGCATATTGCTTGATTTCAGTATGATTCAGGCAGGATCTGTGACAAGAAGTGAGTTAAGAGAGTCCATATTAAAGTTTAAGGAATCTGGGAAGTTTATCTATTCTTATGCTAAGAACTACACCCAAGGTGCTTACCATTTGGCTTCAACAGCTGATAAGGTTTTCGTTAATCCACTTGGAGGTATAGACTTTAAAGGCTATGGAGCTAATATTATGTTTTACAAAAATATGCTTGAAAAAGCAGGAATCAAGATGCAAATCTACTATGCTGGTGATTTCAAGGGGGCAACCGAGCCGTATAGACTAGATAAATTGTCGGATAAAAATAAACAACAGATTAGAGAGTATATCAATGATTTATACGATGAGTTTATTGATGATATCTCTGAGTCAAGAGGCGTTCCAAAGGCAGAATTGAAGCAAACTGCAGATCAATATCTTATTAGACAGCCAAGTGATGCAGTTAAATATGGACTCGCTGACCAGGTTGCTTATTTTGATGAAGTGATTTCTAGCATGAAGTCTGAGATTGGTATTGATGACGGCGACAAACTTAATGTATTTGAGTTGTCTGAATATGTTAAAGATAATAAGCCGAAGAAAGATTTTAAAGTAAAAGATAGGATTGCTGTAATCTTCGCAGAAGGGACTATACTAGAAGGGCCAACTGACTTAGGAAGCATAGGAGATGATAAATACACAAAGTTAATTCGTAAGATTAGAAGTGATGATAAGGTGAAGGCAGTCGTAGTAAGAGTGAATTCTGGTGGAGGATCAGCTTTGGCTTCTGAAAATATTTGGAGAGAGTTGGAGCTAGTAAAAGCACAAGGTATTCCAGTTATTGCTTCTATGGGTGACGTGGCGGCTTCGGGTGGATATTATATCGCGGCAGCAGCAGATACAATAGTTGCGGAGTCTAATACCATAACTGGTTCCATAGGCGTGTTCAGTATGATTCCTAGTGTAGGCAAATTGTTTAATGACAAATTAGGGATCACTTTTGATACGGTTTTAACTGGTAAACTGGCAGCTGGGCTTTATGAAAATATTTACATGGATCATAATGGTCTTCAGAAAGAAATACTACAGAATGGGACAGATACGATGTATAACATCTTTTTAAACAGAGTTTCGCAAGGAAGAGGTATGACAAAGGATGCCGTTCATGCAGTAGCGCAAGGTAGAGTATGGTCAGGAGATAAAGCGCTTAATAATGGTCTTGTAGATGTGATTGGTGATCTTGAAGATGCCATTTCAATAGCTGCAAATAGTGCAGGAATAGATTCTTATAATGTGAAAGAATACCCAACAGTAAAAGATCCTACACAGCAACTTATCGATAAACTTTCTGGGAAAGATTCGAGTAACGACAAGATAGGAGCATTTATAAAAAATGATTTAAATGAGTTTTATCCATATTACAAAGAGATAAAAGACATTAAACAGATGCAGGGAGTTCAGGCCAAAATGCCTTACTATATCGACATAAAATAATTTATTCAGTTTTGTCATAACATTCGCGAAGGCGAAAGCTGGAGCTCGACAAACGAAGTGCGTAAGAGGCTAAGGGTGGAAATGAAGAAGGGGTATATTTTTGCATTGCAAAAATATACCCCTTCGTAATGGACGACCTGACCCGCGGCTCTTCGCCGTCGGGGAGACCCCAAAAAAGAAATTTTACGAGTCTAAAATAATTTTTAAGGTATCATGATAAATTGGGAATTCTGACACATTATTATGATTTGCATGATCCACAATCGTTAAACTACTATCTGGGTGTTTGTTTGCTTGGATTAAACGTTTTGCATGTCTTAGTGGTATGAGTTCATCCTTTGTACCGTGTAAGATATGAACAGGGCATTTTAGCCTTCTCATCTTTCTCCGATTATTGAATTTGTACCTCAAAATGAACTTGACAGGAATATATGGAGTGCTAGCGTGAACCATGCTCAACATGCTACTAAATGGCGTTTCTAATATTAAGCATTTTGCATCAAATTCCGTTGCCATTTGACAAGCTATCGCGGCTCCAAGTGACCGGCCATATATTACTAATTCTTGAGCTGAATATTCTTTCATCAGAAACTGTATAATATGTCGCGCATCTGAATAGAGGTTTTTTTCAGTCAACTTTCCTATGCTCTTTCCAAAGGTCCTAAAATCGTAAATCAGTAAGTCTAATCCTTTGGATGTGAAATCTTTATGTACCCATCCCCAGTCGTCCAAAGACCTCGAATTCCCATGGGAATAAAATACAATTCCTTTGGGCTTTGATGCTTTAAACATCAAGGCGTTAATTTTACCGTCAGAAGGAGTGTTAAAGAAGAATTCCTTATGATCTGGAAACTGATTAAAAGGGTATTTTGGACTTAATTTTGTAGGATAAAAGAAAAACCGCTCTTGCGTCAGGTATATAATAATAGAAATAAATGCCAGGATAATCCCGATCAAGAGCAAAACCAAAATTATCCCAGTTAATAGCTTCATCTGTATAGCTTATAAAATAAGTGTATAGCTGAAAATTCACATTGCTAGAACATTTGATTAAAGCGTTGTGAATAATAATGTAAGAGTACATTATTCTATTAGAATTGGCAAATAATTGATGTTTTTTTCGGGAATATCCAATCCCGAAAAATCATATAGCAAAACGACTTGTAAAAATACCAAGCTCGCCAATTTTTTAGCCCAATAGTAGTTTTATAGAAGTAACTCTATAGAAAGAATGTTTTTCACTTTTTTCGCATGGACGAATAAGTAGATATATCATTCTAATAGATGTAAATTAAAAGTCAGTTGAAGCCACAATTTATACATTCATTGCGTAAAAAATGGGGAGATACATTACTTATAAATTATATTTGCAAGCAGATTTAGTAGAATCTATATCGACAAAGGAGCTTGCTTAAAGTGAATTTTGAGAATTTAAAGTAGAAGAAATAGACGTGGTCATATCAAAAGTGCTAAAATACTATCTTTTTACTGTGTGTCTGGTAATGATTTTTGGGAACCTCGAAGCTCAAAATTTTATCATGAACCCTACTCCTGTCAATTCTTGTTCAGGAAATTTCTTTGATTCAGGAGGGAGTTTAAGTAGGTATGGTAACAATGAAGATATCATCAAAACTATATGTCCAGCTGGTGGCACCGGTACACATCTAGAAATTCAATTCTTGACTACTGATTTTGGACCTGGAGACGATTTGTGTATTTATGATGGTACAAGTATAGCTGCTCCGGAAATAGTGTGTACTGCAGATGATATTGCTGATCAAGCAAATGGAGCCTTCAAAGTTTCTGCTTCTGCTCCAAATACAAGTGGCTGTCTTACATTTCGATTTACATCGGATGGAGCGGGTACAGGTCAAGGATGGGAATCCACGCTAAGTTGTGTTCCTGCTTGTCAACAAGTAATTGCAGAATTAGTAAGTTCTACCCCAGCAGCTGTTCCTTTAGACAATGGCTGGATTGATATCTGCCCAGGGGAGAGTGTACTATTTGAATCTCGAGGCGTTTATCCACAGAATAATTTTAATTATTTTCAGTCTGACGCCAGTTCGAATTTTCTATGGGACTTTGGAGATGGTACAATTGGATTAGGACCTAACGTTACACATACTTATCAACGATCTGGTGGTTATACTGTGCAACTTCTCATTACAGATGCGCAGGGTTGCACTAATAATAATGTTATTTCACAAAGAGTGAGAGTGTCAACAAAACCATCCTTTGATTTCATGGCAGATTTCCCAGATGAAGTTTGTGCAAATGATACATTGCGTTTTCTAAATAATATCACACAAACAAATTCTTTCATTCAAGTAACTCCTAATGAGGGAATATTTGCAGTGACTAGTGGGAATGTAGATTCCATTCCACTTCCAGATGGAGTGAATGTAGCTTATGAAAGTCCAGTTGTTTTTAATGAATTTATTCCTGGAGCGGTAATAACTAGCCCTGATCAAGTAGAATCCATTTGCATTAATATAGAGCATAGTTATGTTCGTGATTTGGATATTAGCCTTCAATGTCCTAATGGGAGCATTATGCGATTAGATACTACAAATGCAGATTTTACCAGAGAGGTTTACTTGGGAATACCGTTTGAAGGTGATGATAATGATCCTGGAAACTTAGATGATCCAATACCAGGTACTGGATTCACATATTGTTTTACTCCTTTTCCACAGTTCAGTACTTTTTTCCAACAGGCTCTAATGCAAGCTCAAAGAACTAGTCTCCCTGAAGGAAACTATACTCCAATTGATGGATTTAATACATTAGTAGGCTGTCCTGTAAATGGACAGTGGACATTGATAGTAGAAGATAAAATCAAACAAGATAACGGATGGTTATTTTCTTGGGATATTACTTTTTCAGAAGACCTGAGACCAGATACGGAAACCTTTACTCCAGCCATAAACAGTTGGGGTTGGGTAAATAATCCAACTATTATTTTTCAAGATCAAGATAGTATGCTCTCAGTGCCTGGTACTGCAGGGACATCAAACTACATTTTTGAGGTAGTGGATGAATTTGGATGCACCTTTGATACGACCATTAGCTTCAGTGTACTTTCACAAGCAGACCCTAGATGTTTTTTTTGTGATGAAGTAGTGAGTTCGGCAGATGATGAAGGAATATGCGAAGGAGAAGAAGTACAACTAGAAGTTGAATACTTAGGCTTTGATGAAAATTCTATTCCCTTCGTTAATAGTACACCTACAGAATTTGGAAATGCTACTCATCCTCCAAGTGATCCATTAGAGACTGATATTGCAGTTGCAGGGGTTTCTCCTGGGGTTATTAACAATCCGGCAATGGGTATTGCATCAGTTTGCATAGATATTGAAACCGATGCCACTGGAGATTTACAAATTTATTTACAAGCGCCTTCTGGAGAAATTGTTGAGTTGACAACAAACAATGGCGGGTCAGGAGATGATTTTAGTAATACCTGTTTTAAGGTGGACACAAACTTACCAAATATCACCTCAGCCGCTCCTCCATATGCAGGAGATTTCCAACCAGAAGGGAACTGGAATAATCTAATAGGCGCCCAAGTGAATGGTAGATGGACATTGATTTTATCTGATGGGTTTGGACCGATAGATATAAACACACTTAATAGTTGGTCTATTTCATTTAACACAGAAAACATAATTGAATATTCTTGGACGCCCAGTTTGGGTTTGTCATGTAATGATTGTCCTGATCCTATAGCTAGTCCTAATGCGCCTACAGAATATATTGTTAGAGTAGATGATAGTTTTGGATGCGTTGGATTTGATACCATACTTGTTAGTGTTGTACCTGATCTTGATGCACCTATAGTAGAAGTAGAAGATCCTGCACCTGGTGTTTTATTGTACACTTGGGATCCTATTCCAAATGCGTCGTCATATGAAGTGAATGTAAACAACATGGGTTGGTTTCCTCCTAACAATGGAACATTGTCTCACTTTGTAAATGGTTTAGCAGAAGGAGATGAAGTAAACTTCCAGGTTAGAGGACTTACTGATATTGGATCTTGTAACCGGGAAGAAACAGTTGTAACGGTAACTTATGGAGAATGTCTGTTAACTGTAGTGCCAGCAGTGGTTAGAGAGATTAGTTGTTTTGGCGCTGCCGATGCAGCCATTGCAGCTAATGTAACGAATAGTATCCCGCCCTTAATATTTACTCTTGATGATGCAGTCACACAGAGTTTAAGTTTATTTCAAAACGTTGGCCCTGGGATGCACAAAATAGTAGTAGAGGATGGAGATGGATGTATTGATTCTGTATTCTTTGATTTAGTTGAACCAGTTGAAATTCAAATCGATGCTATGGCTACAGATGTAACCTGTGAAGGTGGAAATGATGGAACTTTGTTTGCATCAGCAACTGGCGGCATGGGAGATTTTGATTATCTATGGGCAACTGTCCCTTCTACTTTTGATTCCGTAGCTATCAATCAAATACCTGGTACGTATACTGTACAAGCTACAGATGCGAACGGATGTAGAACGACCAATACAGCTACAATTGGTGAACCCGACCCTATAGCGGTGACGCTTTTAGGAGGCGAACCAAGTTGTAATGGAGGAACTGACGGCTCTATAATATCAACTGTAGTTGGAGGTACAATGCCTTATACTTATGAATGGGATCATGGGGAATTTACCCCAGATGTTTTTGTTGGAGCAGGTAATTATACTCTAACTGTTAGAGATGCAAATATGTGTGAAGGTTTATCTTCTGTTCAAATTACAGAACCAGATCCTGGAATGGCTACTGCTGTTGGAGCAGATGCCAGTTGTCATAATACCTTAGATGGTTCAGCTACTATTGAATTAGTAGGAACTGGACCTTTTACTTTTGCTTGGGATGACCCTATGGCCCAAACTACACAGACTGCAATAAATCTTGCACCTGGAGCATATAACTTTACTTTGACGGATGCGGCTGGATGTAACTCAGTTGGTCTTGTAGGAATTGGTTCTCCATCTGAAGTGATGGCCTCTACAAGTGCTCAGCAAACCTCTTGTTTTGAAGGGGATGATGGAGAGGCAACTGTTGATGTAGCAGGTGGAATAATGCCTTATTCCTATCAGTGGAATGATCCACTGGGTCAAATAACACAGACTGCTATTGGATTGACAGCTGGAGACTATGGAGTAATAATCACAGATGGTAGAGGATGTTCTACCACAAGGCCTGTTACAGTTGATTCAGCAAGTGAAATTATATTATCTGTAGATAGTACTTTCGCTTCTTGCATTGAGAATCCAGATGGAGCAGCGTCAGTTTTTCCAATTGGAGGAACTGGCTTTTATACTTACGCTTGGGATGATTCAATGAATCAAACCACAAGCAACGCTGAAGATTTAGCTGTTGGAATTTATACAGTAACGGTAACCGATTCAAATATGTGTTCCGTTACTGACGATGTTGAAGTTATAGCTGGTGACCCCGTTAGAATTGATTCGATTGTAGCCACTA
>CAYWOZ010000036.1:17384-20902 GCA_964458675.1 uncultured Saprospiraceae bacterium | reverse complement strand
ATGATAAATGGAATAAAAAATTTACAATTTTTGTTTACATCTTGAATGGGGTTAACAGAGGTGCCCCTTAGCTATCATGAGTATTTTTAACGCAGAGATTGGAAAATTACATCAAAAAATTAGTGTTATTATAAAACAGAAATGGTATTAATTCGCTGTAATTTATTTTAGTTAAATTAGATTTTCTATTTAACTATATGAATCACATTTTCAAAAATCAGTTTTGGCATTTTGTGTTACTAGGAATTGTAGCTTCCATCTTGTGCTATGCTTTTTTTAGTATCGACTCTTTATCTTTTGGAGAGCTGTTTACTTGGAGCACCTCTTTCTGGTTTGTTGCAGCCATACTAGCTCCAATACTTCATCAGCTATATGTGCTCATTTGTTGGCGACTTGAATTGCATTCTAATCGTATCTCAAATTATTTTGGAGCTCAAGGCTTTACGTATTTTAGAATTGGATTCCGGTTGCTTTTCGCGTCTCGTCTTATCACTATACTATTATTAGCACTAGCAAACCAAGACTCTTTAATTATAAACACTACTCTAAGCTACCTGCTTTCAGGCATGTTTGGACTACTTGCCTTTTTTCTTTTTTATTCTGTGCAGAAATACTTTGGGATGGATAGAGCAATGGGTATGGATCATTTTGAACCTAAGAAATATAAAGACACACCATTTGTAAGAAAAGGGATGTTTAAATACTCCTCCAATGCGATGTATGTTTTTGGGTTTCTTATATTGTATTTGCCGGGCCTTATGTTCAAATCAGAAAGCGCCTTAGTAGTAGCTGTATTTAATCATCTCTACATATGGGTACATTACTATTTTGTAGAAATTCCTGATATGAAAGTTATTTATGGGAACCTCTATTAACCTCTGAAAGAATGTAAATTTTATTTAGCGCGTGAATTACGAAGCGCGAAGAGGCTCGTCTGGATGACCAGTCGGACAGCCTACCCGGCTGACGCCAGTCGGACGGGGAGTTTTGCCTTAGCTAAGCGACTGATGAGCAATTTATACGACTTCTTGACGGCATGCGAAGTAGTTCACGATGATAAATGGAATAAAAAATTTACAATTTTTGATTACATCTTGAATGGGCTTGATATAGGTGCCCTTGTGGGAATTAATGTTCTGCCAACTCCTTCAACTTTTTATTCATAGCTTCAAAGCCAGGTTTGGTTTCAGCATCCAATTTTTTTGAAAATAATCCTACTAAAATGCCTGTAAATATTTCTTCATGTTTAAATGTAATACTACCATCTTTATTATCTACTATTTTCAAAATATGCTCACCATCAAACAAGCCTTTAAATAGAAGCTTGCCAATCCAGCGAATTTCTTTGTGTTCTTGATAAACTAGAAGCTTAGGTTTGAATTTCATTCCACCCGCGTTAATTTTTATATTGTTTCCAACTTTCATTTCGCCTTCTACCGATTTTAGGAACGGATTCCAGTTTTCGTAGTCGGAGAATTTAGTAAGCACTTCCCATACTTTTTCTGGAGTGCTATCAATCTCAATAGATGTCTTGATTTCTTTCTGAGCTATAACTTGAGTTGTAAAAAGTGTGCATAAAATAATAATTATCAAACTTCGCATCATTCCTATTTTTGGTGTACAACAAAGGTCTGATAGTTTTTAATTACACCTCTTGATATAAATCAAGAACTCAATTTTTTTCGCACCCTGCTTAAGGTTTCAGGAGCCATGCCAAGCATAGAGGCTATATATTGCAATGGTACTTGAAGAAATATTTCTGGATTTTGTGCAAAGAGATCTATGACTTTTTGCTCTGCAGAAAGAGATAGTTGGTCAAAAACTCTATTCTCCAGTGTTATAAAACATTTTGCAATAAATAATTTTTCTAGTTCAGCCCAGTTGCTTACATGTTCACCAATACTGTTGTAGTTTTCTTTTGAAATAGTATAAAACTCACAATTAGAAAGGGCTTGTATATTCCACCTAGAAGGAGTGTTGAACATGAAACTGGACAAATCTGTAATAAACATTCCTTGATTAGAGATCCATTGGGTTATTTCTTTTTCTCCATTTCTGGAATCGGCAAATACTCTCAAGTATCCTTTCTTTACAAAATGGATTTGGGTGGCGAATTGATCCATCTTTAACAGGTAATCATCCTTGTTCAATCTGGTAGTCCTGAATAATTCAGCAACATGGGAGAGGTCGGCTTGGCCAATTTCAAAATAATTCTGTATATAACTTTCTAGTTCTTTCATTTTAACCCTTATCAAAGATATTTGCAATATTTGATAAATAATTGACTTCTAATAGCCAAATATCGATGCCCTTGGCAATAAATACATTATTTTAAGCTATTTGTAATTTGATAAATATTATTTTTTTGAATAATAATTATTGCTAACTGTAGCGAATTGTATAATAAAAACATCTTAGTAGTATTGATTCATTCTAAAAATTAAAACTATGAGGAACCAATCATTTTTTAAATCTACTTTTTACCTTTTCTTGATTCTTGCATCGATATCTGCTTGTAGAGATGATATTAACGATTTAATAGTCGAAATCGATGAAGAGCCATTTACTGTATTCGTAGAGAGTACAATTAGAGGGCAAGTTGTGGATGAATCAGGTTCAACGCTTTCGAATGCCTTTGTTCAAATAAATGGTAGAGAAACGTCTTCTGATGCAGATGGTAATTTTGAATTGACAAATGTTGAAGTAAAAAAGACTGGAGGAGGAGTTGTTACTGCAAGCGTCAATGGCTACTTTGAAGGAGTATCTCATTCTAACTTTTCTGCAGATGGTACCAGTTTTGTTGAAATAAGACTTCTTGAAAAAGGAACTCCGGATGTAATAAATTCGACTTCTGAGCAAATCATTAATAAGACAAATGGTTTGAAGATGACGTTTCCTCAAAACGGCATTTTGTCTTCGGATGGAGAGATTCATAATGGACCAGTGAATGTTTTTTCTCGTTGGATTGACCCTACTGATGAAAACCTTGGTGGCATTATGCCTGGGGCACTAAATGCTGTTGATGGAAATGGAGATGAGAAGGTATTGGCTACTTATGGTATGCTTGTTTTAGAATTGGAAACAGTATCAGGTGAGAAATTAGAAGTGAATCCTAATGTCGAACTTACGGCCGAGATCCCAATTCCGGATGAATTGTTAAGTGAAGCACCTGATGAAATGCCTCTTTGGGAATATGATTTAGAAGAAGGCCAATGGTTGGAGAAAGGGGGTTGCAAAAAATCGGGGAGCTCATATGTTTGTAATATTCCTTCTACTGGAATCTGGAATTGTGACATTCCCCTAGAGGCTATTTGTCTCTCCAGCCAAGTATTTAATCCAGATTTGAGTTTTGGTTCTTTTTTGAAAGTGGTTGTTGAAGATTTGACGGACAATTTTATTTATTGGGGTTATACTGATATGTCAGGTTTCTTCTGTGGATCAGTACCGCAGGCTGCCCCGTTGCGAATTACAATAGTAGACCATTGTGATAATGTAGTCCATATGGCTGAAATAGGCCC
>CAYWOZ010000036.1:0-17284 GCA_964458675.1 uncultured Saprospiraceae bacterium | reverse complement strand
CTTCTCCGACTCAATATTATCTGAGACCTAATCAGACTGCTGACTGGTTAGTACTAGAAGGGCTTAGTGTATCAGGGGCTTTCGCTTTAGAACTTAGAGATTACCAAGGGCCTGGAGAATATACTACAAATACATTTTTCAAAACGGAGAACAATAGCACGGGGCTAAATTATCCTAACCTTGACATTGCTAGTCCCGATATTGTTGTAAATGTAACAGAGGATGATGGAGAATTCATCACAGGAAATTATTCAGGAGTTACTATTGATGCTGATAATAATACGATTGATTTTTCTGGAGATTTCGTCATAAAGAGAGCGCCATGAATAAAAAACTGATTCTAAACTGTAAAAAATTAAATCGAAGGGCACAAAGAGAGATGGTCAACCATCTCTCTCCTTTCCTTTTTGCTATTTGTAGGCGCTATACCTCTAGCTTTGAAGATGCGAGAGATTTGCTTCAAGAATCCTTAATCTTGATTTTTAACAACATGGATAGATGCAGGTCGAAAGAGGTGATCCCATTTAAAAGCTGGTGCAAAAAAGTAACCATTAACCATGCTTTAGCAAAACTTCGGAAAAAGACGAATAAGTTAACATCAATCACAGATAAGGCAATAGAACCTAGTATCATCCCAAATATCTATAGCAAATTAAACATAGAAGACATTTTGAAATTATTACAGATGATACCTGAGTCTCACAGTACTGTTTTTAAGCTTGCTATTGTAGATGGGTATAGTCATAAAGAAATTGCTAATCTACTTGATATTAAGGAAAGCAGTTCTAGAACTTTTTTGGTTAGAGCAAGACAGACTTTACAAAAGTTAATTCAAAAACAAGAAAATTATATTACTTCTAAAGAAGAGAGAATCACTGGGCGATAATAATCTACAATTGGCTTTAACCATGACACGTAGAGTACTTATTCTACAACAATTTGAAAAAAATGGAAAATAATAATCTAGAAAATAATATAAAACGTTCTTTCGAACAATATAATCATAAACTTGACCATGATGAAATTTGGGATAATATTGAACCTAAATTGAAAAGAAAGAAAAAGCTAAGATTTCTCATTCTTTGGTTATTCGGAGGACTTGCCACAATTGGCTTGCTTTATACTTTTATCAACAAAGATTCGAAAGTAGTAACAATAGACAATAGAGAAGCCCCAAGCTCCATAAGCCCTGTTACAGATAGTGCCCCGTCTGAAGTCATTAGATTGCAAAATGACAAAATCGAATCATTGGTACAGCAAGAAAATAAGACGAATGCCAAACCTTATTCTATTCGAACTTTATCAGGCTCAAGCAATGATTATACACCAGCTTCTATAGCATTAGCTAACCCCTTACGAAATATAGCTTCATTAACTACAAAAATGGCTAGTCAAAGAAATGAGCCATTGGCAAATAGTTCTGTTTATCAAACTCCAAGTACTGCTATTGAGTCATTAAAAAGGGTGACGAAATCGGCACAAATTCCCATTCCACCAAATGAAAATGATATAAAGGATACAAATGATATAGCAGAACAAGTTGATGTTACAATTATTAGTAATCAAGAAGATCAACCAACTAAAGCAAAGTCTCAAAATCTCAAACGCAAAAGAGACAAACAAGAAAAAGTCGAACTTGAAAAAGCGAAAAAATTAAAAATTAAAAAAGAAAAAATAAGGCGAGAGGAAATAAAGCGTAAAAAAATCAAGAGAGCAAAGGCTAAAAAAGAAAAAGCGCGAAAAGATAAAATGAAACGCGAGAAAGAAAGGAAAGTAGCAGTTAGACACTCTAGAAAAAAGACCAAGTGGTTTATTCAGCCAACACTTGGAGCAATTGTTCCTGTGAAGATATTGGGGGCGAACTCTATTGTCTCAGAAGCAGATTATATAAATCAAAGACAAGAAACAGAAACGCCATTGGAGGCATTTAGTGTTGGTTTGCACATTCAAACTCAAAATCGCAGAGGCTTTATTATTACTGCTGGATTAGAAATTCAAAGACTTAATAGTCGTTTTGATTTTGAGAATACAACAGTAGAGCAGGAATTTTCCTCTGGTGTCATTTCTGTTACTGAAAACGCTCAAGGAGAAGCAATAAGAACTGAATTAGGGGAAAAAGAAAAAATGATAACTACAACTAAAAGGCAACAACACTTTAATCAGCACACTTTTATAAATGTGCCTATAGGTATTGGGAAAATCTGGCGTCAGCGAAAATATGACTTCCGATTTGTAACAGGTGTTGATGTGAATTTATATCACAATTTTAGAGGCCTTATTGCAGGGCCAGGTGGACAAGATTTAGATTTAAGAAGACGGCGTAATTCCCAATTTGATCAAGTTTTTAAACGGAATACAGGGATAGGCATATGGGCTACTACAGAATTTCATAAGCCTATAGGCGATAAATGGAATCTATCTTTTGCTCCTAAGATTCAAGTTCCGCTGAACAAAATCACACAAGATGAATACGTATTAAATCAACGATTCCTAAACTTTAGTTTGGTGGTGGGAGCTAATTTATTAATATCTTCTCCAAAGAAGAAGCCAAGTAGAAAAAAAGATAATGAATAATATTTATTAAAAGTACCCCGCGTGATGGATAGTAGGGATGCCGATACCAAATCGGCAGTCACAGCTTTTTCAGCTGGGACCAAAGCGAACGCGGCGTCCCGAATAGCCAGACAGCAGCGGACACTTTTTCGTGGAGGCTGGTGGCACGCCCAAAAAATCAAAAGAATTAGAAAATTGAGCCAAACTTCCTACAAGCTAAGTGTATGAAATGCGAAACGAATTACTGAATCCCCAAATTATCAAACCCTAATTTTTACTTACAAAACTGACAGTCGCTTTGCCGCTTCGAGCAGAGTCTCTTCGCGCTTGGCAAAACAAATACGCAGCACCTGATTTTCGGTAGGAGAGGTGTAGAAGGGAGAGATAGGAATGGTCGCTACCTTATGCTCAGCAGTTAAATGGCGAGCGAAATCCAACTCCTTCTTATCACTAATTGCACTGTAATCAAATAACGCATAATAGGTGCCAGCGCTAGGTAAAGGACGCAAAGAACTCCCCCGCATCGCCTCCAAAAACAAGTCTCTCTTTTGCTGATAAAATTGAGGTAAAGTCTCGTAATTCGAAGGCGTCTGCATATATTCCGCAATAGCGTGTTGCATAGGCGTGTTGACAGAGAAGACCGTAAACTGATGGATCTTTCTAAACTCTTCACTCATGTGTGGCGGAGCAATACAATAGCCCAATTTCCAACCCGTCGCATGAAAGGTTTTGCCAAAAGAATAAGTAATGAAACTACGCTTGTATAGCTCTGGAAATTGAAGCGCCGTGGCATGCTTCTCCCCATCATACACCAAATGCTCATACACCTCATCACTCAATAGATAAATATCTCTGTCGAGCAAGAGGTCATTGAGAGATTGTAAGTCTTCCTTGGTCAATCGTGTAGCCGTAGGATTATGCGGCGTATTGATAATCACCAATCGAGTACGCTCACTAATCAAAGATGATGGCCTCGTCACCAGGATTCACTACAGTCTGAATGCTATTATAAATTGCTTGCGTAGCGCCAGCGGTGATGGTGATCTCTTGGTCAGGATTTATGTTGACTTGATAAAGTTGCTTGATTTTGTGGGCGATGATTTCACGCAAAGCAGGGACGCCAGGCATAGGGGCATACTGGTTATTGCCGGCCTGCATATGTTGGTGCACAAGTTGGATGAGCTCTGGCGAACAATCAAAATTGGGAAAACCCTGCGATAGATTAATAGCATTTTCTTTTCGCGCCAAAGCAGACATGATGCTGAATATACTTATCTCTTGCTGCGGTAATTTGGATACGAAAGCCATGATGTGTGCTACTTATATTTTTGATAAATACGATCAATAGTCTCAGCCAGATCTCGATCCTTTTGCGTGACCGTGTTACCCATATCATGCGTACAAAGTTCGAACTTGACCGTGTTATATACATTACTCCAGTTAGGATGGTGGTTTGCTTTTTCTGCAGCTATCGCAACACTTGTCATGAATGCAAAAGCCTCTACGAAATCAGCAAATTTGTAGCTCGCACGAAGCCTATTGTTTTCTTCCGTCCACGTCATAGTTATTTAATGATTCGGTAATTTTTTGAAAATAATAAATTGACTGTCTGCAAAGGTGTTAATGTCAAGTGTTTGGAAAAAATAGTGCAAAATTTTAAAGTGCCACTTGTCAGCAATTTAATATTAATTACCTCACCATTGTTTCAGTTATTTAATGGTTCGGTAATTTTTTGAAAATAATAAATTGACAGTCTGCACAGACGTTATTGTCAAGTGTTTGGAGAAATAGTGCAAATTCTAAAATGCTAATTGTCAGCAATTTAATATTTAATTACCTCACCATTATTTCAGTTGTATATTAAAAATCCCACTTGTACTTATCTAAGCCCTTCACGCAAGCGACAAGTAGCTTGATACTTCCTTCGACATCTTTTTTGTTGACCATCTCTATGGTCTGGTGCATATTTCTCAATGGGATAGAAATCGCTCCTGCTATGGCTCCTTTCTTGCCGTATCGCTGCAGACCAGCGGTATCTGTACCTCCTGCAGGCAGGATTTCTGCTTGCCACTTTATCTTGGCCTTGTCAGCAGTTTTCTTCATGTAATCCACCATGCGATAATCACAAATCGTAGAACCGTCCATCACTTTTATAGCCGTCCCCTTACCGAGTCGTGTAATCATCTCATGTGGCTGCGCACCTGGTACATCATACGCTATCGTTACGTCCAGTCCAAAAGCAAAATCAGGGTCCACATGTCCCGCTGAGGATATGGCACCACGCAATCCCACTTCTTCCTGGACTGTGAAGGTTGCATAGAAATCATAAGGAATCGTTTTCTCCTTAAGCGCCTCCAGTGTCTTAATCAGGATATATACAGAGATACGATTGTCCAGTGATTTGCTATTGATACAGTCTCCCATCTCTATCATCTGACGCTCGCGCGTAATAGGATTGCCCAATGAAATATACTTTTCCACATCCTTTTTAGACATGCCCGTATCGATAAAGTAATCACTCGTTGGTACTACTTTAGAGCGTTCCTCGGACTTCATGATATGGATAGGCTTAGTGCCCATGACGCCTATGATGTCTTTCTTTCCATGAACAATGACACGCTGTGAAGTCAAGGTCTTTGGGTCAAATCCACCCAAGGTGTGAAACCTAATAAACCCTTCCTCATCGATATGTGTCACGATAAAGCCTATCTCATCCATATGCGCGGCTGCCATAGCACGCATATTTTTCTTTCCTTTTTTGATGGCTATAACATTTCCCATGGCATCTACCTGTAGTTCGTCACATAGTGGAGTAGCTAGCTCGATAACCAAGTCTCTGATGCGTTTTTCGTATCCTGAGGTACCTGGGGTTTTGCAGATTTTGTCTAGTAAATCGAAGTCAATCATGTACTATTTTTATTCACAAAAGAGTAAAGGTAGTATTTATACTCAAATCAGTTTCTTTTGAGTATGAAATCTTTACCGTAATATTGCCGTTCATTTAGAGAAATGTCATTGATTAAAAAATTAGCTGGACAGACTGTGATATATGGTCTTGGGAGCATCCTACCTAGGGTGTTGAACCTGATTATATTCCTGCCTTATCTGACAGAAAAGTTCAATGATAGGCCTGGAGAATATGGAATCAATGCTGTTATGTATATTCTTGCAGGGTTCTTGATGGTCTTACTAACATTCCGCATGGAGACGGCATTTTTCCGATTTGGTAGCGTAAAGGGAGCACTAGAGAAAACCTACAGCACGACCTTGACCACTTTATTTGTAGTTGTGCCAATTATTATGGTCTTGCTTTGGTTCTCTTCAGAAAATATAGCAGGTATTTTGTCCAATCCAGAAGATGCACTTTATGTAAAAATCATTCTACTTATTTGTACACTTGACATCCTAGTAGCGCTTCCTTTTGCCAGATTGAGATTAGAAGAGCGTCCAATAAAATTTTCTATTCTCAAGCTAGTTGCAGTTCTTATCAATATTGGTTTCATGCTATTCTTCTTGGAGTTATTACCTACTATGGATTTCAGTTGGCTTTCCTATTCTGCAGATCGAGATTTAGAGTTTGTGTTTCTGGCCAATCTTATTGCGAGTGCATTTACCTTTGTGTTTCTGCTTCCTGAGGTCCTCAAAAATAAATGGACAATTGACATCTCTATTTTTAAGAAAATTATCAGGTATGCATGGCCCTTAATGTTAGTCGGAGTAGCGGGTATCATCAGTCAGCAGTCTGATCGTTGGCTCATTAATATTTTATCTGAAGGAACAGAAGCGCAGCGAGAGGCACGAACAGGGCTGTATGCCGCGGCTGTCAAGTTCGCAGTGATAATGCAGCTGTTTATACAAGCCTTTAATTATGCTGCTGAGCCTTTCTTTTTTCGCCAAGCAGCAGACAAGCACGCCAAACAGACCTATGCAGATGTAGCTAGAGCATTTACTTTCGTTGGCTGTTTTGCCTTTTTGTTTGTATTGTTTTACGAACCTGTGCTAAAGAATATTTTTCTAGCCTCCAATTTCCAAAGCGGTTTGAATGTGTTGCCGATTTTGCTACTGGCCTACTTATTTCTAGGCTTATATTATAACTTTTCAGTTTGGTATAAAATCAAAGATAAGACCATCGTAGGTGCTTGGATAGCCATCGCTGGCGCAGTCATTAGTCTCGTCGTCAATATCATTTTTATTCCTAAGATGGGAATTCTTGCCGCTGCCTGGGCTGCCTTTTTCACCTTTGGCGCTATGGCTACACTTGGCTACGTAGTTGGGAGAAAGCACTTCCCCGTCCCATACCGACTTGACAAAATAGTAGGGCTAATCCTCCTCGCCGTTGCATTTTACCTCGCCAATGACTTTGCCCTCGACGCCCTAGGATTAGGATATTGGGGCGGCCTATTATTGAGTAGTGGATTGTTGTTGATCTTTATTGCCGTGGCAGGACTTTGGGAACGCAAATTCTACCAGAGGATATTACAATAAAATTTTACCTAGTATTTGTGATTAGGACGCGTGCTATTCTACCTATCTGCGCACACCACGCTATTCGCTTGTATTCGATAAGCTATACGACCATTCAGCCAGTTGTCTACATCCGTCTCCTCCTATCGTCGGAGCCACCTGTAGCCAAGGCTTCATAGGCCCTCTAGCTCACCTCATATCGCTGCTATCGTTCGCGCAAAAAAATAAAAAGATTAATACACAAAGTAAGTCTTAAACATAAAGCTCAACTCATTCCAGTTTCGAATAATCAAAAAGAAAATAGCAATCAATACAAATAGAATAATGATTCGGCTATTACGAATATGCCAAGCCAATTTTTGCTGTCGGGTTTTATATTTCTTTTTTGTATTTTTATAAGCCATAATGCTTCTTTGCTGTAAAGATTAAAAATAAAAGAGCATAAATGGTATATAAACTATAATAAACGCATGTTTTTAGATACCCCTATAGGATACCTCCAGATAGAAGCCTCAGACAAAGGGATAACTATGGTGAAAAGGGTTGATATGCCAAGTCATACTCAAGCTGGCAACGAGATTGTGGAACAATGCAAAATACAACTTACAGAATATTTCCATCGCAAACGGACAGCATTTGACCTACCCTTAGACTACGAAGGAAAGTCAGAATTTATGATACAAGTGTGGGGTGCCTTACAAGAAATACCATACGGAACTACTGCAAGCTATTCAAGTATCGCTCATAAGATAGGAAACCCAAAGTCAGTAAGAGCTGTCGGATTGGCGAATAAGTATAATCCTATTGCTATCATTGTGCCTTGTCACAGAGTGATTGGAAAATCTGGGGACCTCACGGGCTACTTCTATGGTTTAGAAACCAAAAGAGAATTATTGGAATTAGAAAATCCTGCCTCCTTTGCTAAACAAGGGAAATTGTTTTAGACCCGTTTTGAGAAACACCTGAACAGAGCCTCTAAGGCTTAAATGGGTTTTTGAATATGTTAGAATAGCTACACTAAGACCCTTCTTGAGCGATAGTCTTCACAACCTTCCTATTCTTTATTACTGTAAATGCCCTATCCACCTCAATAAACTCTCCATCCTCCTGAATAGTTACAGAAAAAGTAATGATACCTCCTTTTCGAGCCTTTTTAAGAATGCGCTTCTGATTATCGTCCAGTTTTTTTTGGCCAGCACTGTCTAAAAATTTCTTCTTTCTTTCGTAGGCTACAATGGTTTCTGTAGCCGCAACTGTTTCTCCAAATTGATCTCGAACAACAATTGAATTTGTCAAATTACTTTTGATTTCTTTTCTCGAAATTGTATTTCCCTTGATTTCACCCCATAGCAATCGGTGCTTAGTAGAGGTACCCTGACCGGCAAAAGAAAACTTTATTGGCAGATTTAGTTTGACATTTACTTTTTCCTTGTTTTGTTTACCCGCTTCCCATCTAGGCATTTTGTTTATCACAGCCAATGCCGCTTCACCACAACCACCACCAATATCTCTTACGATAGATGGGTTCCTAACTGTACCATCTTTATCCACGACAAAACTGACGATAACGGTACCCGTAATACCTTCATCCTTCGCAGATTTAGGATATTGTAATGTTGTAGAAATAAAACCAACAAGATTGTAATCGGAACATTTACGCTTTCCATCGGGATTGCCTTGAAAGTCATTGCAGCCTGGGAAATAAGGCATTACATCTACTGTAGTGAAGCTATTGTCATCTTGAGCCAGCAGACTAATAGAGTTGAATTGAAATGACAAAATTAGAAGACAAGACAAAAACAGTTTATAAGACATTAAATACTATTTGATTAATTTAATAAAATCTCTATATCTAATTGTCCGACTAGTTAATTCTAATAGGGAGTTTCATAAACGATTAAACGCATAAACAACTCAACAGTCGGCATTTAAAAACTCGAAATATAATACTAATTCATTGGGATATGAATATATAAAACAGCAACTACTAATTACATCTCTGCCGCAGTTTCTAAGGTATTCTTTAGATCTTCGATAGTATTGAATGTTGGTTTTTTAGCAAAATTCCCTTTCTTATCAATAATAAAATATTGAGGTATAGATCGGATTTCATATTCTTTTGCAATACTAGATTCTACTCCTTCAGGAACGATGACATGTGTGCCTTGAAATCCATTTCTGGAAATGGCATTTTTCCACGCCGCTTCACTTTTGTCAAAAGAGATGTGAATAAATTCTATGTCTTTCGATTTGAGTTCGTCTTCAAGTGGTTTTAGCTCGTTCATTTTTTTCATACACGGGCGACACCAACTCGCCCAAAAATTAAGGTAAACCGTTTTTCCATTTAGAGAGGAAAGAGAGACTTCTTCTTCTCCAGGATTTCGAATAACAAAATTAGAAGCCTGTGTTCCTATCGCATTGACTAAACTTTTTTCATAGGCTACTACTACCTTAGCGCCAAAGTTGTCATTACCTTCTTTGTTTAGAAAGCTCTCAAACAATGGAATCGTTTCTTCTATATATCTCTTGCTAAAAGCACTTTTTATCATTTCAGATTGCAAAAAGGCCCTTGCTTGGCCTGATGTATATTTTTTCGCAAACTCAAATTTTCCAGTATATGGATTAGCTGCTTTCACCTCATTTAGAGCGTAGTCTCTATCTAACTTAGCTAATAAAAACTGACGGTAAAACTGATTTCCCATGCTACCTTTCATGTCCGTCATGTTGTTGAGAAAAGAATAATATTGCTCTTGGTCTATTTCCTTTATTTTGCGATAAACATTTCCGTGCGCCATCATATGATAAGCCCAATCATAGTTTATCTCTGCAGTAATGTACTCAACAAAATCTTTGCTCAATTGTCCCGATAGATTACTCGTACTAGAGAAGAGGTGACTGAGCGCATTTTGCCTTCTAGTAGCTAGGTAAGAAACAAACTCATCCTCTGTTAAGTCACGCATTTTTAGATCCATCACAGGAGAAACGGTATACCAAAATTGATTCTGTTTATACTGAACTAGTTTGAAGGCATTAGACTCAGTAGGATTTAGTTTGTAGTATTCTCTTAAGTATTCATTGTTGGCTTTTGACTTTCCATCAAATTTGAATGAATATTGGAAATCTCTGGCGGAACAATTGACTATTAAAGTGTCGCCAGGTTCTAAATAAGCGTAGCCTCTATTTTGATTGAAGACTAAACTAATCATTTGTGCTTCGTCCATCTCTACAGCAAATGCGAAGCTCCCATCTTCTAGGATATTGCTAAAGGCTTCTTTCTTTTCTCCAGTTAGATACTTTTGATTTACTTGTAGACTAATAAATTGCTGACTACCAGTTATATCACTAATCACCCCTTTGACTAGGGCATTAGCTTGACCATTGACCTGAGTATTTCCAAAAATGGAAAGGATGAGTATGAAAAGAAAGCGATGCATGAGCAAATATGTAGATTTAAAATATATGTATTGTGCAAAAATAGTTTTTTATACTCTCTATAGGAAACATAGACGCTATTTTAATATTGCCTCAAATGTTAGTTTAGCATTACTATAACAATTTTCGAAGCCTTTGTTATAGGTCGTTGCTTAGAAACCCTTGTTTAAGGGTTATTAGTAATGAGAAATCTTTGAATTGACTTAGCAGAATTGATAAGCTATGAGAGTGTTTCTTTAGTTAAGTATTCCAGGGCTAACGAGCCTAAATTCTGGAATATTCACTAAGAACATTTCGTTCGATTTTGTATCTCTAAACGTATAATACCCATACATTTTGCCAATATTAGTGGTGATAGGGGCCCAAGATACATATCTGTGACTTTCACCAGGATCTAATGTAGGTTGCTTTCCAATAACACCTTCGCCAGATACCTCTCTTACTTTGCCGGCAGCATTTACAATATACCAATGACGAGCTACCAATTGGACTGTAGACTCCTTTTCATTACTTATCGTAACTTGATAAGAGTGTATAAATCTATTTTCGCGGGGATTAGAATGCTTTTTTTGATAGAAAGATTCTACTCCGATTGTGATGCCATTAGTTGTAAGCGTTTCCATCTTAATACTAGGTGTTTTACATAATACAAAACGATTCCGTTATTTGTTCCGCTTCCTCTAGCGCAACTTCTAATAAATCGTTTATCAATACCTTATCAAAGGTATTTTCATAGGTCATTTCTTCTTCTGCTCTAGCTAATCTCTTTTTTAACATGTCAGCTGACTCCGTTTTCCTACCCATTAATCTTCGTCTCAATTCAGAAATAGACGGAGGCCTAACGAATATCGCTAATGAGTTATCCGGAAATAATCGCTTTACATTAGTAGCTCCTTTAACTTCAATATCAAAAACGACATGCCTTTCTTTTGCCCAGATGCGTTCTACTTCCGATTTTAGTGTTCCATATAGCTTGCCAGGGTATACCTCTTCCCACTCTATAAAAGCACCTTCATCTACCTTTCTCCGAAATTTTTCTTCACTTAAGAAATAGTAATCTTTACCATCGGTCTCCTTCTCTCTCTTTTTTCTACTTGTAGCAGAAACAGAAAAGCCTAGAAAGTCATACTTTTTGAGTAAATGCCTAACTATTGTGGTTTTTCCAGAACCCGAGGGAGCGGTAAATAGAATGATTTTACCTTCAAATGATGTCTCTTTATCCTTACTCATTAGACAGAATTTGCAATTTGCTCTTTAATTTTTTCTAATTCATCTTTCATGTTTACAACATGACGCTGTATGTCAGATGAATAGGCCTTAGACCCCAAGGTGTTGATTTCTCTACCTATTTCTTGACTGATGAAGCTCAACTTTCTACCTTTTGCAGTCTTATCATTTCCTAGCTGTTCTAGAAAGTAATCGCAATGCTGAGAAAGGCGTACCTTTTCTTCGTTGATATCGATTTTTTCCAAGTAGAAGAGTACTTCTTGCTCATATCTATTTTTGTCGACGTTCTTTTTACCCATGAATTCTTCAAGACTACGCATCATTTTATCTTTAATCTTGACAATGCGCAGTTTCTCGTGAGGCTCAATTTGGGATAAGTTTGATTGGATAACTTTTATTCGAGTAGCCATATCTGTTTCAAGAACTTTACCTTCTTGCGTTCTAAATGAGGTAAATTTATCCAATGCCTCATTTAAGGTGCTCAAGACAATAGACCATTCTTTTTCATCCAGCGAGTCTTCACCAGGCATTACCACATTAGGCAGTCTTAGAAGTGCAGGGATAATATCCCCTAGTGGAATCTGATCTTCTTCTGCGAGTTGCTTTATCTCTTGTAAATATTTCTTGAACAGCGCAGTATTAAGAGAGAATTGCTCCGCTCCTGTGACTGCTTGAATTTCAATGCTTACATCAACCTTTCCTCGCTCGGCTTTATCAGAGATCATTTTTTTTATTTCTTGCTCCTTTTCCTTATAGTTCTGAGGAATTTTCAAACGTACATCGGTGAACTTAGAGTTTAAAGACCGTAGTTCAACAGTGACTGTCTTTGAATCAAAAGACTGCACAGCTCTCCCGAAGCCCGTCATGGATAATAGCATATATTATGTATTTTTTTACCACACAAATATAGAATAAATGCGCTTCTCCTAATTTATGCTTTTTTCACCTTCTAATGGCCCTTATTTGTCTATAAAACCTATTGATTGTTAGACATTTGTAAAAATGTCGCCCACTCTGCAAGATTTGTAACTTGAATTTTCGTATTGAGTGAAAAGAGGCTTTTTTTTAACCAAAAAAAAAGCGACATTTGCACTTCTATATAATGAACCCTAATAAATTATAACCAAAGAAAACCTATATATAAGAATGAGAAAAGCAGATTTAGTAGCAACGATATCAGAAAAGACAGGAATCGCTAAAGTAGATGTACTGGTTTCTTTAGAATCCTTTTTTAAAGAAGTTAAAAGTACGTTAGCTGAGGGAGAGAACGTATACGTTAGAGGATTTGGCAGCTTCATTATAAAAAAGAGAGCAAAGAAGATTGGTCGAAACATTAAAAAGAACATTGCCATAGAAATTCCTGAGCACTTTATTCCTGCTTTTAAGCCAGCCAAAATCTTTATTGACGAAGTTAAAACTAAAGTTGTAGCGCTTCCTGATGACAACAGTGAAAAAGAAGGATGATTCTTCTACTCAAAACTAATAGACTATGAATAAAGGTCAAACTGTTTTAGTATCATTATCAATTTTATTGTTCTTCGGTTTATACTTTGGAGGTAGCGCAAAAACCAATGAAATCAAAAGCGCAGAAAAGGAAAGAGCCCTTAAAGCTGAAAGCACAGATATATCTGCGCTCTTATTGGATGCAAAACCTTCGTTAACCCCACTGCAATCTGCAGAATTAATTTCATTAGAATCAAGATTGTCTCAATCAGAAAATGACTCAACTACTGTAGATATATATAAAGATATTGCTTCTACATGGTATGCATACAAAAGAGCTGATATTTCTGGCTATTATGCACTGCAAGTAGCAGAAAAAGTAAATACTGAACAAGCATGGTCTATTGCTGGGACCACCCTTACTTTAGGCTTAAAAACAGCAAAAGAAGAGAAGTTCAAGAAGTTTTGTAGCCAAAATGCTGTCAAAGCCTTCGAGAATGCTATATCTTTGAACCCTGATAATCCTCAACATCGTATTAACCTTGCGGTATGTTATGTGGAATATCCTTCAGCATCTAATCCTATGAAAGGGATACAAATGCTGTTAAAATTAAATAAAGAGGAACCTGATAATACAAGTGTTCTGCTTACTTTGGCAAAATTTGGTATGCAAACCAATCAATTTGAAAAGGTAGAAGGACGTTTGCAAAAAGTATTATCTTTGGAGCCTGATAATAAAGCAGCTAACTGTATGATGGTTGATGTGCTGACTAAGCTAGATAAAATAGATCAAGCTGGTCCATTTCAAGCCAAGTGTAGCTTGCAGAATTGATTTAGAATATTTTAATTATATATTAACAAAAGATTTTTGTTATGCCTTGTGGTAAAAAAAGAAAGCGTCATAAGATTTCGACGCACAAAAGAAAGAAGAGACTTAGAAAGAACAGACACAAAACCAAGAAAAGGTAATACTAGAATAATAGTATTCTAGTATTATCGTGATCTGAATGGTGATGTTATGCGTATAGCACCACTTATCTAGTCTTGATTCTATTTTAGCTATCCGGTTTTTGGCCTGTTCTAAAACAATTGTTGCTTTTAGATAGGCCATTGTAATTTGTAGTCCCAAATATTGGTTGGACCCTGTTCAAATGGGAAATAAAACAACATTATTGACACACAAGGTTAAGCACAAGTCTCTAAAATTTAGAGTTTGTGGATAAGGAATTAATAATAAATTCAACACCTACAAATGTTGAAATAGCGCTACTTGAAGACAAAAAATTGGTTGAACTACATTATCAAAAAACCAATACTCAGTTTTCTGTTGGGGATATTTTTCTAGGTAGGATTAAAAAGACTATGCCCGGTCTCAATGCTGCATTTGTGGATATTGGGCATAACAAAGACGCATTTCTCCATTATACGGATTTGGGACCAAGGTTAAGGTCCGTTTTAAAATATACGGACAATGTCGTTAGCGGAAAAGCAAACACATCTCGATTAGACCATTTTGAATTTGCAAAAGAAATTCACAAAAATGGTAAAATTGACCAAGTGCTTGACAAAAAGCAATTTGTTTTAGTACAGATCCTAAAAGAACCAATCTCTACTAAAGGACCTAGATTGAGTTGTGAGATGACTATACCAGGCCGTTTTTTGGTACTTACACCTTTTAGCAACATTGTAGCAGTATCTAAAAAATTGGGTAACCTTGAAGAGCGTAAAAGACTCAAAAATCTAGTTGAATCCATTAAACCCAAAAATTTTGGTTTAATTGTTCGTACCGCTGCTGAAGGGAAAAAGGTAGCCGATTTGCATGAAGAACTCAACTTCATGATGGATAGATGGGAAGAAATCTATACTCAACTCAAAACAGCTAAGCCCCCTTTCAAGTTAATGAGTGAGCTAGACAAGACTTCTAGCTTATTAAGAGATATGCTTAGTGAGTCTTTCAATAAAATTGTTGTAAACAATCAAGAGATATACGGCAGTATGAAGTCGTATCTTCACAATATAGCACCACACAAAGAGCGCATACTTAATCTCCACAAATCAAATCGCCCCTTGTTTGATAACCATGGAATCACTAAACAGATTAAATCTTCTTTTGGTAAGACAGCTACTATGGCTAGTGGCGCTTATCTAGTGATAGAGCATACTGAAGCTATGCATGTCATAGATGTGAATAGTGGCCACAAAATGAGTAGCCATAATACAAACGATGCAGTACTCAATGTGAATCTTGAATCTGCAGAAGAGATAGCGAGGCAGTTGCGATTGCGAGATATAGGGGGCTTGATTATTATCGACTTTATCGATATGAAGGGGGCAGAGAACAGAAAGAAGTTGTTAACTGCCATGCGTATTGCCATGAAAAAGGATCGTGCGCAGCATACTATTCTGCCTTTAAGTAAATTTGGATTGATGCAAATAACACGTCAACGTGTGCGTCCTGCTGTGAAAATCAATACAGCTGAGCAATGTCCATCTTGTAGCGGAACGGGCAAAGTGAATTCAACTATTCTCATCACAGATACCATAGAAAGAGATCTCAAATTTATCCTACAGTCCATGCCTTCTTCAAAAATCAAGTTGAAAGTGCATCCATATATTTATTCCTTTTTAAGGCATGGATTTTTAAAAAGTATGCAGATGAAGTGGTTTAAGGAGCATTTCAAATGGATAAAGATTTCACAAGAAGTGGATTTTCCATTAGCAACTTATAAGTTTTACGACTCGAATGATGATGAAATAAGGCTAAATTAGTGCTGTGAAAAAAGCAGCACTATTTGGTGTATTGAATTGGGGTTTGGGTCATGCTACTCGTTCTATACCTATTATTCAATCTTTACTGCGACTTAACTATGAAGTTGTCATTTGTTCGGATGGAGACGCACTTCTACTCTTAAAAAAGGAATTCCCACAAGCACAATTTGTTGAACTACCAGGCTATAAAGTGCGATACGATTTTCGCAGCATGGTGCTCAATATGGTTCGCTATAGCATTGGAATGCTTAAAGCCATCCACAAGGAAGAGAAAATTCTTAAAGACTTAGTAGAGAAACATAGGCCTTCCATAATCATAAGTGATAATCGATACGGATTTCACCATAAATCTGTAAAGTCTATCTTTATTACGCACCAACTTAATATTCCCAGTCAGAAGAAATGGCAAACTCTTACTGCCAATAAATTTTTACATCAATTTATAAAACGTTTTGATCTATGCTGGGTGCCAGATTTTGAGGGCACTCCTAATCTATCTGGTCAGCTAAGCCATGGTGTCAACTTGTCTATACCAATTCAATTCATAGGCCCACTTAGTCGCTTTAACTCTTCTGATCATGCGCTTAAATATGAAGTCGCATTTGTGCTTTCTGGTCCTGAGCCACAAAGAGGTAAGCTAGAAAAGATGATTGCCAACCAAGAAAATCAGTTTCCAGCAAAATGCTGTATAGTTAGAGGTACAAATGAGCCTGCGGGTTATTCTGTTGCTCCCGAGACTAATCTAGAAGTTTTCGATTTGCTAGACAGTGAAGCCATGGAGCAATTAATAGCACAGAGTAGACTTTTGGTTTGTAGAGCAGGCTATACTACTATTATGGATTTGATAGCGTTACAAAAATCAGCGATTTTGATTCCCACACCAGGGCAGCCAGAGCAAGAATATCTGGCCGAACACCTAAGTAATCAGTTTCCTAGTTTTTCATTTATTTCTCAAAAGGAGTTTTCCTTAGCGGATATGTGTTACGAGAATCTACCTTGGACAGGGTCTACTCCAATATCAAATTGGTCTAAGGACAAATTACAGTCTCTATTAACAGAAGTAGATGTCAAACCAGTATAAGTGATTCGCTTAACTAATAAGCTCTCTCATTACTACCTTCCATATATAGAATAAAGGATTTATTGACCACCTTGTTTCCACCTGGAGTAGGATAGTTGCCTGAGAAATACCAATCTCCATGATGATTAGGACAGGATTGGTGCAATCCTTCGATAGTCTGGAAAATAACTTCAATCTCTGGCTTGATTCCTTCTGGCGTTATGATTTCAGCTATCTTATTGCTTACTTCCTCATAAGTAAATTGGTCATATAATTTTTTAACCTGATTTTTGACCTTCTCTTTTGGAAGCTTCATTTGGGCTTTACACTTCTTGT
>CAYWOZ010000035.1:8197-21280 GCA_964458675.1 uncultured Saprospiraceae bacterium | reverse complement strand
CTATTAACCCCATTCAAGATGTAATCAAAAATATTAAATTTTTTATTCCATTTATTATCATGAACTAGGTCGTTGTTTATCAGTCGCTTAGCCAATGCTAAACTCCCCCGTCCGTCTGGCTAGCCTCAGCCGGTCAGGCTGTCCGACTGGTCATCCAGGCGGGCTTCGTCACGCCTAGTATTTCCATGCGCTAAATGAAATTTACATTCTTTCAGAGATTAATTGATGTGCCCTTTAATTATGATTCTATTGCTGGCACTTTTTTATAGTTTTTGTATCCGTACCATAGAATGTATACATAGCATAAAATAATAAAAAATAAGGCTGACTTAAAGCCGATGCTATCCGTGAAATAACCATATAAGGGTGGTATAATGGCTCCACCCACAATAGCAGTACAAAGCAAGCCTGAGCCTTTTGGTTTTAGTTCGCCAATGCCATCAATAGCTAATGTGAATATGGTGGGGAACATAATAGAGTTGAATAATCCAACGGCTAGAATGCTCCACATGGAAAATAATCCTGTAGTGCTTATGGAAGTGACAATCAGTAGTATCGCAATAAAAGAAAAAATACTGAGTACTATGCCTGGTTTGAGAATTCTAGTAAGATAGGAGCCCACAAAGCGACCGATCATCGCTCCTGACCAATAAAAGGTTACGAATACTCCTACAATAGCTTTGCTGTCATTATCTGTTAATCCAGAATTGAGAATTCCTTCTGCAATGGATTTCATGAAGCCAGTTTCTTTAATGACTTCTACCATGTTCATGTCTAAGAAGTAATTGACTAGGTAACTTCCTATGGCCACTTCAGCTCCGACATAAAAGAAAATACCAAGCACGCCAAGCATTAAATTTTTCTCCTTGAACGCATTGGCGTATGTCCCTGTAGAAGTTTCACTTATCAACTTTGGAAGCTTGACGAAAAAGAAAATACCTGCTATGAAAATGATAAAAGCAGCTAATCCTAAAAATGGAGTTTGGACAGCGGCAGCCTCAGTGCTGAGATAAGCTTCTTTTGCTGGCCCAGCTAGACTTGCGATTTCTTCTTTTGTTTTGATATTGTCACTTAAAATAAATAGGGCGCCAATAGATGGAGCGATTGCTGTACCTAAAGAATTAAAAGCTTGTGATAAATTTAGTCGACTTGAAGCTCCCTCTTCACTTCCTAAGGCAGCGACATATGGATTAGCGGCTACCTGTAAGAATGTCATGCCTGCTGCTAAAATAAAATAGGCTAACATGAAAATGGCGAAAATACGATAAGATGCTGCAGGGTAAAATAGTAAGCAGCCTGTAGCCATCGTAAATAAACCTAGTATAATACCTCGCTTGTATCCTATTTTCGAAAGAATAAAACTTGCAGGAATAGAGAGTAAAAAATATGCTCCAAAAAAGGCGAATTGAACTAGTCCTGCTTCAAAGTAAGAGAGGGTGAATAATTCTCTCAAGCGAGGAATTAAAGAGTCCACCAGGACTGTAATAAATCCCCAGAGAAAGAATAATACCGTTAGTAATATAAATGAGGAATTGTAAGATTTTGATTCTGTCATAATTTAATTTAAATATATTTCGTCTATAAACAACCAGCTCTTGCCCTTGTGTTTATATCCTAAGTGCCACTCAGGTAAGTCACCTAGTTTTTTGGCAATAATTTTTACGTAGCGATACTTACCTGTTTTATTAAATGAAACCGTTTTGATGGCTGCTTCTTCAGTTGGAATATCTGCTTTTATTTTTTGACTTTTAGTAAGTAGCTTAAAGTTTTTACCATCATTAGAGACCAGGCATTGTACTTCAGTAGGGTAAAAAATCCAAGAACGTTGATCTTCTAAAAAATTCATTTTTACCTCTTTAAAGGATTTTTGACTCCCTAAATCTATAGTGGCTATCACATCTTCGTCAAAATATCCTTGCCAGGTTCCAGTTCTGAAATCTAAGGTGCCTAGAATGCCATCAATAAGAGCATTCTTCCCTCCACCGTTGTATTGGTTAGCATATTCTGTGTCTAAGTGTATAGATAGATTTGGGTCGATTTTGAAAAATTCAGTAGATATAGTTGGGCTTTTTTTATTGTTTAGTTCGGCATACACTTTTAATATACCTGGCTCAGAAATGGTAACGGCTTGAGTATACTTTTTGAATTCATGATTATCAATGGCGTAAAAAATGCTGGCACTTTGTGTTGTGCTTTTTAGTTCTATTTCTGTAGAATCATTGAAGGCAATTTTCCCTTTAGATATGAATGGTGCCGAAACGATTAGGTGATCGGTAATCTCCGTTTTTGGTTCTTGTCCGTTTTGAGTGGCCCATTTTGAAGGACTATTCGTCATTTCAAAATGAAGGTGTCCACCATTAATAATATCCTCATGAGAGATGAAAGATTGATTTAGTGCATTTCCATTTAATGATGCGGACTTGATGTACTTGTTTTGTTTATTCAGGTTGTTGGCTGAAACGGTAAAGGTCTTTCCATTCTCAAGTGATATGCTTGCCTTGTCAAAAAGTGGAGTGCCAATAATATACATGTTAGCGGCAGGGGTAACAGGATAAAAACCTAATGAACTAAAAATATACCAAGCACTCATTTGGCCACAGTCTTCATTACCTGATATTCCATCTGGTTCATTGGAATATAATTCAGTTAAAATTTGATGTACCTTTTCTTGTGTTTTATGTGGTTTGTTTACAAAGTTGTAAAGGTAGGCCATGTGATGGCTTGGCTCGTTTCCATGTGCGTATTGGCCGATAAGACCCGTGATGTCAACTTGGTGACGACCAGAGGTGTTGTCCTCTGCAGTAAATAGTTTGTCTAAGTTTGCATCGAGCTTATCTTTTCCACCTAGTAAATCGATAAATCCAGTAATATCCTGCGGCACATAATAACTGTATTGCCATGAATTAGCCTCGGTATAATTAAAATTGACTTCGTAAGGGTCAAAGGGCGCGAACCAAGTATTGCGAAATCGGCCTCGCATAAATTGGGAACTAGGGTCAAAGCTGTTTTTGTAATTCTGAGCGCGCTCAATATATTCTTTGTAGATGCCTTCTTTATTCATAGACTTTGCCATTTGTGCTATAGTCCAATCATCATATGCGTATTCTAAAGTTTTAGAAACGGATTCGCTTTCGGTTTCTACGGGTATGAAACCATAGTTTTTGTAAGACTCCAAGCCTAGTTTATCTCGAGACGCACTATGTTGCATAGCCTGTAAAGCTTTTTCAGAATCGTATCCACGGATACCTTTTAAATATGCGTCGGCAATGACGGGTACAGCGTGATAGCCTATCATGCAGCCGGTGTAATTGGCGGATAAATCCCAGATAGGCATAATTCCGCCTTCGTCTTGTTTGGCTAAAAAGGTGTTAATAAAGTCGTTGGTTCTTTCTTGTTCAATAATGGTGTATAGTGGATGGGCGGCACGATAGGTGTCCCAAAGAGAGAAGACTGTATAGTAATTAAAATCTTTCGCGGTATGTATTTTTAGATCCATACCACGGTATCGACCATCCACGTCTTGGTAAAGATTTGGCGCAACAGAAACATGATATAAAGAAGTGTAAAAATTGGTTTTGTAATCTTCGTCTTCGCTTTCAATGACAATTTTTTCTAATTGCTTTTCCCAAATAGTTTGCGCTTCTTTCTTTACTGCGTCAAAAGATTTAGTTCCTATTTCTTGCTCTACATTTCGTTTTGCGCCTTCTGTATCTACTGCAGAGATTCCTATCTTGACCAAAATGGGATCGTTACTGGTGTTGGTAAACTCTAGCGCTGTTTTTCTAGAATCCTTATCTGGATTCCTTTGGATGAAGGGTTTTGAAAAGGATATATGGTAGAATAATTTTTGATTACTCGCCCAGGCCTTTGAATGCCTAAAGCCTTGCAATGTGGAATCGTTTATCACCTCAATTTTGTAATCTAACAATTCATCGCGATGTTCTAAATCTAGAATTACGAATTGATTAGCTGAGGAAGGGAATTGATATTTGTGCACACCGCTACGCATGGAGGTAGTTAATTCTACTGTGATATCTGTACTGTCCAGGTGCACTTTATAGTAGCCAGGTTCTGCAATTTCATTATCATGGGAAAAACGGCTGCAATATCCTTTTTTGCCATCACTTCCATTATTGAGTATAGTCTCGGTAGTTGGCATTAAAAGAATATCTCCATAGTCACTTACTCCGGTACCGCTTAGGTGAGTGTGCGAAAATCCATAGATATAGTTATCGCTATAATGGTAGCCTGAACAGCCATCCCATCCATCTAGTCTGGTATCTGGACTCAATTGCATCATGCCAAAAGGTAATACAGCTCCAGGGTAGGTATGCCCATGTCCTCCAGTGCCGATAAATGGATTTACATAAGATATTAAATTCTTGTCCTTTTTAGCTAATTGAATATCGTTTTCCTTGCATGAAAACATGAAAAATATGCTAATAACGAAGAGGAAAGCTTTGTAGGTCATTTTCAAATTTGGTTTCTACGTGAATTGGATACTAATTAGGCGCTAAATATAAGAAAATGAAAGTCACTGAAAGAATGTAAATTTAGAAACCACATAGATGAGTGCATGTCATCGATATCTGCTATATTTAGACGACAATAAAAAATATGAAATTAGAAATTTGCGCCAATTCTTTCCAATCTGCTAAAAATGCTCAAATAGCGGGAGCTCATCGTGTTGAATTGTGCAGTGAATTGGCTGTTGGTGGTATTACCCCTAGTTTTGGTTTGCTCTCAAAAGTCATTACGGACTTAAGTATTGAGACTTATGTATTGATTCGTCCTAGGAGTGGGAATTTTCATTATTCTGAAGAGGAGTTTGAAATTATGAAAAAAAACATTGAAGTTTGCAAAGAACTTGGCTGTAATGGGATAGTGTCAGGAGTTCTTAATAAGGATAATAGCATAGATGTTGATAGGACAAAAGAAGTAGTAGCACTTTCCATGCCTTTGCCTTTTACGTTCCACCGTGCTTACGACCTAACGCCTAATCTTTCCGAAGCTTTAGATATATTAATAAAGTTAGGTGTAACTCGTGTGTTGACTTCTGGGCAGATGCCATCGGCTCAGGAAGGACTTAAAGCATTGAGTAGTTTAAAAGAAAAGGCAGAGGGTAAAATCATAGTTTTGCCAGGTGGCGGAGTTTCTGTAAAGAATTCGATTTTGTTTAAAAATGCAGGGTTTAAGGAAATTCATGCTTCATTATCTTCTGTCAAAAGGATTAATGAAAAACCTATTATTGCTTTGAATAGTATAAAACACTTTGATGAAACAAGCATTAGAGTATCGGATGTTAAGAAAATACAGGCTTTATTAAAAACAATTGAGTAAATGAAAATAGATAACAGGTCTCCCTTAATTTTGTTCTTTCTTTTTGCCTTGCTTAGCTGTGATTCAAACGATATACCTGTGATGCAAAATATTCACCAGAATTGGCAATTCAAAAATGTAGCAGATACTACTTGGTTGCCTGCTGAAGTGCCAGGGGAAGTGCATTCTGATTTATTTAGAAATGGCGAAATTGAAGATCCCTTTATCGGTAATAATGAACTAGACTTGCAGTGTATCTCTGATGAAGATTGGGAGTATAAAACTAGCTTTTCGGTAAATGAAAATACACTATCCAAAAAACATATTGAACTTAATTTTACTGGCTTAGATACCTACGCTAGTATTTACCTAAATGGGGATGAAATATTGAAAACAAAAAATGCTTTCCGAAAGTATGTGGTGGATGTGAAGCCAATGCTAGAGCGAGATAACGATTTGCATATCGTTTTTGAAAGCGGCGCAAAGTTCGAAGAAATCGAGAATGATAAATTGGAATATGAATTACCAGCAGGAGAAAGAATATTCACTAGAAAGCCACAATTTCATTATGGTTGGGATTGGGGCCCTACATTTATTACGAGTGGAATATCTAAACCTATTTATTTAAATTCTTGGAATGATTTTAAAATAGAAGGCCTCTATATAAAGCAAAATATACTAAATGATGAGATTGCAGAATTGGAGGCTCAGGTCGAATTCAAGACAGAAGTAGAAGGTCCTATCTCCATCGAAGTTTTTGTGAATGATAAATTCAATTCTAAAACAAAATTAAGGAAAATAGCAAATACCTTGTCTGTTCCATTCAAGATAAAAGACCCTGTAAAGTGGTGGCCACATAATATTGGAGAGCCTTATTTGTATGATATCAAAGTGGTCGTAAAAAAGAAAAATAGAACATTGGATTCATTTTCTCTTAGTAAGGGGTTGAGGACAATAGAACTGGTTACAGAAAAAGATAATGTAGGGAAGACTTTTTATTTCAAAATAAATGGTATACCAGTTTATGCCAAAGGGGCTAACTATATCCCACAGCATAGTTTCCAAAATCAAGTCAAGGAAGAAGATTATGTGCGTTTGTTAGATGATGCTGTAGAGGCCAATATGAATATGCTTCGTGTTTGGGGAGGCGGTATTTACGAGAATGATATTTTTTACGAGCTGTGTGATGAAAAAGGCATCATGGTTTGGCAAGATTTCATGTTCGCATGTGCTATGTATCCTGGCGATGATGCCTTTCTAAACAATGTGAAACAAGAAGCAATAGATAATGTAAAGCGTTTGAGAAATCATGCATCTATCGCATTATGGTGTGGGAACAATGAGAACCGTGAAGGATGGAAACGCTGGGGCTGGCAAGCTGGAAGAAGCGAAGAAGAGAAGGATGAAATTTGGAGGAATTACCTTCAGCTGTTTGATACCTTATTGCCTCAAGTCGTAAACGAATATCATCCTAATATCAATTATTGGGAAAGTTCCCCTAGCTATGGTAGAGGAAATCCATTATATAAAACAGAAGGAGATGCGCATGATTGGTGGGTCTGGCATGACGAGTACCCCTTTGAACATTTGCAAGATGCCGTTCCTCGATTTATGAGTGAGTTTGGCTTTCAGTCTTTCCCATCTTATGAAGCTATTCATTATATCAATGATAACAAAAGCATTTCTATATCTTCAAAAGCTTTTGATACCCACCAAAAACATCCCAGAGGATATTCTATCATTAAGAATTATATGGAGCGAGATTATCCAGTGCCAGATAATGATGAGGATTATGTTTACATAAGTCAATTATTGCAAGCGCATGGAATGAAAATGGGTTTTGAAGCACAGCGTCGCGCTAGGCCTTATAATATGGGTACTTTGTATTGGCAACTCAACGATTGTTGGCCAGTGGTGTCTTGGTCTAGCATTGACTTTTTAGGGAACTGGAAGGCCTTGCATTATAAAACCAAAAAGGCTTTTAAGGATATTTTGATTTCTGCTCGGGTAGTAAATGATACTTTAAATACTTTTGTCATCAATGATTTGTTGAAATCATTTAATGGAGATTTAAATTTGAAAGTAATAGACTTTGAAGGAGTGGTACTCGATGAAATTTCTATGCCTATAAAAGTAGAGGCGAGTAGCAGTGAAAGAAAATATCAATTGAGTATTGCCAAATATAAAAAAGACGAAATAGCAATAGTAGCAAGCTTTATGGATGAACAATCTATCTTCTGTTTAGATAAACACAAAAACTTAAAACTTCCTACTGGAGCTATCCAGCAAAGTATTACTAAAAATAAAACTGGTTTTACCATTGAACTTTCTAGTGAGATCCTTCAAAAGGATGTTTTTTTGATTTCAGAAGAGAAAGGTCATTTCAGTGATAACTTTTTTGACTTGCTACCTAATGAAACGGTGACTATTTATTTTGAAACGGATGCAAAAGCGATCGATAAGTTTCGATTTAAAACATTGAATGACATTATGAATTAGAATACTCCAAAATAAACTTTTGGACTAGCTGTGACCGAATGTTGCGTAGCAATCAAGGTCTGGTGGACCTTGATAATGAGGGAACCACAGCGAACCTGCTGTGGCATATAATCAGTTCTGAAAAAGTGCAAACGCAGCCTAAAAAACATAGAGACCCGCGCTTTTTTAGCGTGGATAGGCCCCAAATAATCCTTTAAAAATCAGAAGATTAATACTAAATTTGCACAAAATAACGAAAGAATGAATTTCAACGATTTTGAATATAAGAGACCAGAGTTGGATCAAATTAGTGTAAGCTTTAAGGAGTTGCTAAAACAATTTGCAGAGGCGAAAAGCGCGGATGAGGCCAATCGTTTGTTTTCTGAAGTAAGTGACTTGCGCAGTGAGTTTATGACGATGTATAATATAGCGCATATTCGCCACACCATAAATACCAAGGATGAGTTCTACGAAAAGGAGCAGGCCTACTTCGATGGTAATTTGCCGGGCTATCAGGATTTGGTGACTCAGTTTTATAAGGCACTTTTGCATACCCCTTATCGCTCTGCTATAGAAGATAAATGGGGGAGTCAATTGTTTGTCATTGCGGAATTGAGCCTGAAAGTGTTCACCTCTAAAGTGCTTGAAGATCTCAAAAAAGAAAATAAATTGAGCTCTGACTACGTGAAAATAAAAGCTGCGGCAGAGATTGAGTTCAAAGGAAAAAAATACAATCTATCTGGATTTGTGCCTATAGAAACGGACGATGATCGCGAGATAAGAAAAGAGGCGGCAGATGTGAAGTGGGATTTTTACAATAGTGTTTCTAGTGACATGGAGGTTATTTTTGACAAGCTTGTAAAGACTAGACACGAGATAGCGGTTGCTATGGGCTACAAAAATTTCGTGGAGTTAGGCTATAATCGAATGGTGCGTTCTGACTATAATGCGCAAGACGTAGCAAATTACCGTGCACAGATTTTGGAACATATTGTGCCAGTCGCTACCGAATTGTACGAACGTCAGGCAAAGCGTTTGAGAATAGAAAAGTGTAAGATTTATGATGAAAATTATTCTTTCGCTTCTGGCAATCCAAAACCAAAAGGCGACCCAGAATGGATTATAGCAAGAGCAAAGAAAATGTATGAAGCGTTATCAGCCGAGACGGGTGCGTTTTTCAATTTCATGCTGGACAACAATCTTATGGACCTGGTGAATAAGGAAGGTAAGGCGACAGGGGGATATTGCACCTACGTTTCCAAATATAAGTCCCCTTATATTTTCTCCAACTTTAATGGGACGAGCGGAGATATTGATGTACTTACTCATGAGGCTGGACACGCTTTTCAAGTTTTTTCTAGCAAGGAAATTGGACTGAGTGAATACAATTGGCCTACCTATGAGGCAGCTGAGATTCACTCAATGAGTATGGAGTTTTTCACTTGGCCTTGGATGGATTTGTTTTTCGAAGAAGAAGTGGACAAATACAAATTTGCACACTTACAAGGTTCCATCAAGTTCTTGCCATATGGAGTAGCGGTTGATGAATTCCAGCATTTTGTTTACGAAAATCCGAACTGCGGTATCCAAAAAAGGAATGAAGCATGGAAGGAAATAGAAAAGAGATACCTTCCCCATCGTGACAATGCAGGCATACCATTTTTGGAAAAAGGGGGGATATGGCAGCGACAAAATCACATTTTTGCTTCTCCGTTTTACTACATAGATTATACATTGGCGCAGGTCTGTGCTTTCCAGTTTTGGAAGAAAGATCGCGATGATCATGACACTGCTTGGACGGATTATGTGCGACTTTGCAAAGAAGGGGGGAGTAAACCATTTCTGGATTTGGTGAAGACGGCTAATCTAGATTCTCCTTTCGCGGCTGGTACGATAGCTAAAGTGATGGAGCCTATTAATGCGTATTTGAATAGTGTGGATGATTCAAGGTTTTAGATAAAGTGTTAAGACTTTTTGGGGCCACCACGGTCCCAGAAAATGGGACGTGGCCGGACCGTCCGCTACTACTAGCATCCGATAAAATCGGATACTAGTACCGCTCCCACTCCTTGTCTCTAGCGCCTTCCAGTTGCATTTTTACCATTTGATATTTAGATATGCCGCATATATTTCGTTAGAATTCTCCAATTTCTGCGTTGAAAATACCCGCTATAGCTAAGGCTATATCTACGTTTTTCGCCTTGAACTTTAACAATTCTATTCGAAATCTAAAACGGCATCTAAAAAATCAAATGGCATTAGACCTTCGGTCACTCCCTGATTGAGAGGATATAGTGCATTAATCTAAAATACGATAAGCTTGGTCTGATATATTTATACAAAAGCATTGTTTGTATTTTTTTCGAGAAAACAAGAAATTCTAGATAGACAAATATGAAAAGACTCACCACATTGTTTTGCTTATTGATTTTTACGCTCAATATGTCAAGCCAAACCACTCACCCTAAATTGGATAGTTTAATTGACGCTACCATCAAAAAATATGATATACCTTCTATGGCAATATCATATATAAGACCAGATACCATAATTTATGGCATCAAAGGGAAAGCATATAAAGAATCTAATACAAGGGTTGCACTAAAAGATAAATACCATTTGGGTTCTAATACTAAGGCTATTACAAGTTACATCGCCTTTGGACTAATAGAAAAAGGCTTGATTAGTTTAGAAACCAAATTTACAGATTTGGTTACAGGCTTGGGAAAAATTAAACCTCAATACGATGATATTACTTTAGCGGATTTGCTTAGTCATAATGCTAGAGTTAGACCATACACCAGTGGGATGGAATTCAAGAAGTTGCCAGAATTTATGGGAAGTACTATGGAAAAGAGAGAACAATTTGCCAAACACATTTTGAAAAAAAGCCTGCTAAAAAAGATACATATTCTAATGCCGGATTTGCCTTGGCGGCTTTAATGTTGGAAATAGCTTCAAGCACAGAATATGAAAAATTGGTAGCAGATGCTTTTAGTGAACTAAAGCTTGACTATGTTTTTGGATTTCCAAATGCTCAAAACATAAAGTATCCCTGGGGGCATTGGGAGGAAAAAAATGAAATGGTAGCACTATCTCCCGAACACTTTTATAGACTAAAAGATTTTATAGCTCCCGCGGGAGACATGTCTATGAATGTTGTAGACTATTCAAAGTTTTTACAAATCCATTTGAATGGATTTGCAGGAGAGGGCTCTACTCTCAGCCAAGCCTCTTTTGAAAAACTGTTCTATGCAAAAGATTCTTATAGTTATGGCTGGGTTAATCAAATAAACGACAGAGGGAGTTTAGTTTTTCATGACGGATCTACTGGGACTTTTTATTGTCATGCGCTTATCTCTACTTCAAATAATTTTGCCGTAACTATATTGATGAATACAGCGTCTGACAAGCAAGTAGAGGGGGTCTGGGGACTCAGGCAAGAGTTATTCAAAATTAGGAGGCACTTGATTAAATACTAAATTCTAAAACAATAAATATGAAATTTTACTGGATAGTTTTTTGCATTGCTTTAGTCACTCAATCCTGCTCTTCTGACCCTTGTGGAAATGACAAAGACGATTTTATAGAAAAGTTCGATGCCTTAGTGGAAAAAGTGGAGGATATCGACTATGATGTCGATGATGAAAATTGGGAGGCCTACAATACGGAATTTAAACACTTGATAGAAGAGTGCTATAAAATTCATGAAGATGATATGAGTAGTAGAGAAGAGAGAAGCTTTGCAAAGAAGACAGCCGTATATTATGTGAAGACATTCTCAGGGCAGGTCAATTTTGAAGAACATGCAGCCGAAATAGGCAAGCTATTAGACAATAATATCGACGAATTTTCAGATGGAATTAATGCAGCTATCAAAGATTTCAATTTGGATATCGATATTGATGAGGCCGAATTGAAGGAATTGATAGGAGAGTTTGGAGATGATATTGAATCTCTTGGTAAAAAGTGGGGAAAAAAGCTTGAAAAAATCATTGAAAAGGAGTAAAACCTATCAATAAAAAGAACCCATCTAGAAAAAAGTGCGTCTAATAAACAGATACATTTTATTTATTTGTTATCTACGTGAATTGAACCTAACTTGCGCGCGTGTACGATATCATTCTAGCTTTTATTACCGCATTTACACTCACTTATTTTGCGATACCTTCTATTATAAAGGTAGCCAAGATAAAGAACCTTTGTGATGAACCTGGAGAGCGAAGATCTCATACAGTAAGTACACCTTCTTTGGGTGGTGTTGGTATATTCGCAGGTGTTATTTTCTCCATTATATTATGGACTCCATTTAATGTCTTTGGAGATTTACAGTACATACTCTGTGCATTCATTATTATTTTCCTTGTTGGTGCAAGGGATGATATAGTCCCCGTTTCGCCTACCTATAAACTCATCGCACAGCTATTCGCGACTTGTATTCTTGTGTTTAAGTCCAATGTGGTCATTACCAGCATGTATGGCCTATTCGGAATAGGTGATTTGAATATGTATGTAAGTTATGCGCTTTCCATTTTTACTATTCTGGTGATTATCAATGCTTTCAATCTTATAGATGGGATCAATGGCCTTTCGGGAAGTATTGGGACACTTATATCGGTGACATTTGGGACATGGTTTATTATGATCGACAGATTGGAGCTAGCCATTATTGCTTTTACATTAGCCGGCTCGACTATAGCGTTTCTAAAATATAATGTAACTCCAGCTAAGATTTTCATGGGGGATACGGGCTCACTACTTTTAGGGGTAGTGTGTTCTATTCTAGCTATCAAGTTTTTGGAGTGGAATAGGATTATTATGTCTGTTGCAGAATTTAGCCATTTAAAACCTATAGCGGTAAAAAGTGTACCTGCAGTAGCGATTGGGATTATGATTCTACCTTTGTTCGATACCTTGAGGGTATTTACTATGCGAGCTTTGCGCGGTCGTTCTCCAATGAGCCCTGATCGTAATCATATTCATCATTTATTGATAGATTTCGGGTTTACGCATATGAAGGCCACTGGTATATTAGTACTTGTCAATACAGTCTTTATAGTTATGGCGCTAAACCTACAGCAGATAGGCTCTTTTAATTTAATAGCGCTTATCCTTTTAATAGCCACTACTCTTACTGGAGTCTTGTTTTATTTAGTAAGACAAAAGAGATTATCTGCAAAAGATGGACAAGTTATATCCATTACCAATGATGGATCAATACGGATTCCAAATAAGAGGTCTTCTGAGAAAATATTTGAAGGAAAGGGATCCCGTAGAAATTAATAT
>CAYWOZ010000035.1:0-8097 GCA_964458675.1 uncultured Saprospiraceae bacterium | reverse complement strand
TTTTTTATGAATTCTTTAACTTAAGGATTATCACTTAAGCCTTATCTTTATTGCACGAGAATATCATATGCCTTGGTGGTAGACGTGTTAAAAAGATGGTTCACTAGAGTTAATCAAAAAAATGAAAAAGAATCGCATTATAATAGTTGCAAGCTTTATAAATCTCTTTTTTGGGATGAATATTTTTGCTCAAATTCAGCTTCAAGAAAATCAAGATTCATTTTTATTAGATGATTTTGATTGCAATAAATTGATGAAAGAGTATGAAAACTCGAAATTAATTTTCTACGGATTTATACATGGAGGTGAAGCACCACAATTGATTGAGACCCAAATTCTTGAGCAGTTGATAAAATCAAAAGGGGTTAGACATTTTGCTCCAGAAGTAAGTTACTCGCAGGCGTATTTTTTAAACTTGTATTTAAATTCTGGAAACGAAGAATATCTAGAGTATGTACTCCAATCCTATCACGCTCCTCAAGATGCAAGTGTAGCACTAATGAATAAATTTCGGAAACTATACGAAGTTAATAAATCGGTGGATGACAAAATCAAAATTGTAGGCACGGATACAGAAACTAATCTTGCCATAATAATCGCTCATTTGGCAAGGTTACACGATAGTAGAGAGACAGATCTTCCAGTTTTAGATTCGTTAAAATTGTATACAAAGATTGATGAGCCAGTCCTATATAAAAAGAGTAATTCCCTATGGAAATTTGCTTGGAAGCGAGGGCTTACCTTTGAGAATATCATATATAGCAATAAGTCAATTTACAATTTCTCCGCTAGATTAATGAAATCTTATAATGCAAACCCATCTAAAATTTTAAATCAATTCGAATCAGATAGCACAGAGGCAGAACAGATTCTTGAACAATATCGATGGAAAAATAGAGAAGACTACCTTGTTGCGAATTTTGAATCAGAAATATTGCCTTTGATAAAAGCCGATCATATTGTCTTTTCTACCTTTGGCTATGCACATGTACTTCAAGAAAAATTCAATAAAAAAATGTACTTGGCAGGGGCTTTAAAAAAGAAGTATCCTAATCTCGGCATTCATACTACTTTGGTATTAATGGGCAATGGTGAAGTTTTATTAGGTCCTAAATTATGTATAAAAAGGAAAGTTAAGAAAAAAGGGATCACTATAAAATTAGCCGAGCTATGTGGTTCAAAGACATCTGCAAAATGGGATGGAGATACACCTCGCGAGAAAATTAAAGGAATTGACACTTTAAAGGGGGATTCCAATTGGGAAGGTTCTATGGTGATAAATCTCAGAGAAGTTGATAAAAACAAATTGAAAAATCAATATTATATTGGATACGAAAGGGAAAAAAATGCGGATAAAATTCAACTTGATCTAACAAAATCAACATTAGACTATTATCAATCCTTAATATATGTGAATAGATCAAATGCTAATATTCCTTTTGAGCTATCTAATTGAGTGTAATTTCATGATTTAATGCATTTGAAAAAAATCTAGATAAACTAAGTAGTTGTGTATAATTTGTAGACATTTACACTGCTAGCATATAAATAGAATTTACATGAATTATTTATGGATTTTTATTGGAGGAGGACTAGGGAGTATGGCTCGGTTTCTAATTTCAAATCTACTTTCAAAATACAATTACAACTTTCCCCTTGCTACCTTAATAGCTAATTTTTTAGCCTCTGTAATTCTTGGATTCTTCCTTGCACAAGCTTTGGCCGGCAATGGTTCCGACTTTAAGAAAGCACTCATTATGACTGGCTTTTGCGGAGGCTTTAGCACCTTTAGTACCTTTAGTGCAGAGTCATTTCAGTTATTACAGCAAGGACAATTTGGCTATGCGGCCCTTAATATAGGGGGTAGTATATTGGTTTGCTTGATAGGGGTCTTGATTGGATATAAGCTGGGATCTTAACGATAATTTGATTAACCATAACCTATCTTTTGTAAAGTCTGTCTCCACAAATCACTTATATCTTCTGACACCTTTAACTTTAAAGTGAGGCTTATATATATCACTGCTATCAGAATAGATTTTATGATCAGATTTACAATTGAATGCCCTATGTCTGGAACAAAATAGGCGACACCAAACGAAAGTATGCCTATACCAAGAACAGACAGAGTACTTTTAGAGAATGGCTGTATTTTGAACTTGACATAGATAAAGGCCAGTTTTATAATATTGTATAAAGTCAAAGAAATAAAAGTCGCCATAGCAGCCCCAATCACTTGATATTTTGGAATCAAAATCAAATTCATAATGATGTTTATTACAGCCATCAATAGAATGGCCACTACATTAAATTTATAGTACTTGGAGTAGTTGATGATTTGTGAATTGATGCTGGTCGCCATATCTACTAACTTTGCAAAGCCAATAAACATCACTATATAATAACCACTATGGATATCATATTCTTTAGTAGGCATAAGATTAAATAAGTCTACAATACTTCCCATCACTAAGGCAAAAAGCAAAACCCCGAATATGAGCAGGTTCAAGGAAGATTTTGCGTAAAGAGAATCTACTTGCGGGATATCTTTATTATTGATGGCTTCAGATACTATGGGAGATGAAATTTGTAGAATAGCTGTTGTCGGTATGGCGATGGCGTTACCAATAAATAAAGCTATAGTATAAACTCCATTGTTTTGAAAGTCAATTAGAGAACTGACCATGAAAGAATCTATTCTAAAGGCCAACATGCTCCCCATACCACTCAATAGAGAAAACATGGCAAAGGAAGACATCCCTTTTACCATTGGCTTGTCGATTAGTTCAAAGTTGGGTTTGAATTTTAACTGGCCTAAATGGGCTAGGTAGGCAATGATTCCTATTAGAGCTAGAATATAGGTTGCTAATACGCCATTAACTAGATGCGCAAATGGGATATATTCAAAATAACATAAGAGTACTAATATGGGCAGGCTTACTTTAATCAAATTTAGAAAAATAGAGGGTACCACAATCCGTTTAAAGTTCGAAGTATAGCTATAGAGCATTTGGAATAAGCCAATGATGATTGCGAGAATGGCTATCTTGAAAAACTGGCTGGTATAGATAGTTGACTTATCAGCAAAAACTGCAAAGAATTGATCTTTAAATAAGAATAGTAAAGCTAGTACTATGATTCCGCCGAGTAAAAACTGCAAACCTAGTATCGATAATAGGCCATTGTGCCCATTCTCTTCATTCTTGAATATTGGAAAATACTTGATAGCCACAGAAGCAGCTCCTAATAATATGAATGGTGTAAGGATAAAGGCAGTATCAATGACGAACCTAGCCGCACCATATAATTCTGTATCTAAAGAATAGATAAAAATCATACTAAAAGCACCTAAGAAAGTCCCAGCATAGTTTACTATGCTTTGTTTGATGCCTTGTCGTTTTATTACGCCCATTAATCAGTTTAATACTGTAGCATAAGTGCCTAAATACTACTTCTTTTTACGCTTAGTAGATTTTATGGTTGGCTTTTTGGCCAACTTATCCTTTACTGGTTTTGCTATATCATCTATGATATTATCCCCATCGATATTATCTTTATTCGTAAAGATGGTGTAAAGCACATATAGTAAACCTATTATGAGTAAGATAGATAAAAGAAGCGTTATCATTTCTCCTCGATAATATGAACTAGGCTCAAATTTAAATTCAATCTTGTGATTCCCAGCTGGAATCTTCATGGCGCGCAAAATATAATTGACCCGGATATGCTCTACTGGATTTCCATCTATATAGGCATTCCAACCCTTATCTGGTCCATACCAAACTTCAGAGAAAACAGCCAATTCTTCTGAACTAGCATTTGAAGAATAAGTCAAATGATTAGGCTTATACTCTGTCAGCGAGACAGTCCCACCACCACTTAGTTGTAAGCCACTCACATAGTTTGCATACTCATTGTGCACTACCGCAGTTTGTTTTGGATCTAGACCAGTAAGGCCATCTATCTCTTCATTAGGGGTGTTGACCATTTTGAGATTACTTACCGTCCAAGCATTTCCAAGCGCAGGAAACTGTTGCGCTCTCTTATCTTGCGTGATGACATACTTTGTATTCAGCATGGCCAGTACACCTTGATTGCCGTTGCTGATCTGATTGTCGATCAAATCTTGAAATCGCTGTAACTTGGCTGCATTATATCCGCCAATAGTCTTGTGGAAATACGAGCTTGTCGCAGAGTTGAAAGTATTAATACTTTGGTCAAATACTCTATAGTGAGGGTCTTTATCCTTTAGAATTTGATTGTCCACAGGTCTAGCTACAAAGTTGTTTGCATACTTAGACTTCTTTTCGAAGTCTCCACTGTCTACATATCTCTTTGCTACAGTAACTACGTCTCCAACAGCTAGTATTCCGATAACTGCGATTAGGACTGTTTCTTTGATCTTGCCAGTTAGATAAGCCCAGATTAAACCAGCTGACAAGGCGATTAAAATAAGAGATCTAAATGAATCTCCTCTTAATAATGATGCACGATCTTTTTGCAGTGCACTAAGACTGTATCCCGCTTGTTCCAATCTGCTATCTCCAGGTGAAGTCATGTCAAACATGGAAGAGCCTAATATGGCAAACAGTAAGCAAATGCCACCTGTGATTCCTGCAGCAATGAATGTTTGCTTTATTAAGGTGCTTTTGTCCTTGCCATTCAAGACATTGGAAAGCGACATCATACCTAATATCGGCACAAAGAAACCTGCAACTACAAGGACACTATTCGGTGTTCTGAATTTGTTGAACATCGGGAAAAAATCAAAAAGCAATCTATTAAGCGCAGAGAAATTTTTACCCAATGAAGCAAGCAGCATAAGAAATACCACAGAAGCTAACCACCATTTGATACTGCCTTTGACATTCATTAGGCCTAGAATAAATAAGAAGCAAAATATGGCTCCAAAATAATAGGGTCCACTAGTGAAAGGTAGTCCACCCCAGTACAAGGGGGCTTTAAAGTCTTTACCAATACTGGCTCCTTTGCCTTTTAGATCTTTGTATAATGCTGAGCTCGTACCCATTTTTTCTTGAGAACCTCCTCCAGCAGCACCAGGAATGATGCTTGATGCCAAGTCTACCCAACCATTACTCCACTGCATAGCGTAGCCCCATTCTAGCCCTTTAGTTTCAGAAGAACTGGTCGCTTGACTTGCTGTAGAAGCCAATATTGGATCTCCTCTCATCGTATCCTTCGCATATTCGTAAGTCGTCCAAAGCTTAGATGCAGAAGAGCCAACTCCCACTCCAGTACCTATAAGTAAAACCAAAAGTGCCTTTCCGAGATTAGCACCTTGCCCTTCTCTGAGTTGGTTGATTATTTCTATCAAGACGTATATACCTAGTCCGAGGAAAAAGTAATACGTCATCTGAATGTGGTTAGCATATAGACTTAAGCCTATCCCTAGGGCATAAATAATACCTCCCTTTAAATAGTCTTTGCGAAAAGTCATGACCATTCCCATGGCGATTAAACCGAATGAAGCCAATACTCTAAGCTTGGTCATATGCCCTGCTTCAAACAAAGTCATATTCCCTGCTGAGAAACTAAAGGCTAGTGCTCCAATGACACTAATCCAAGGATTTACTTTCATGTAGACTAAGAAGAGGTAAAAGAATAGCGCCATCGCGAAAAAATACCCGATAGGTCTAGGAATAAACAGATTACTCGCTTTCTCCACATATTGTAGCATATTGCTAGGCTGAGCGCTATCTATCTGATAAGTAGGCATTCCACCAAAAATAGAATTTGTCCAAAGGGTGCGTTCTCCAGTTGTCTCTCTAAAATCTCTGATTTCCTTAGACATGCCCTGGAATTGGACGATATCACCAGCTGGTACTACTTTACCTTGTACCTGGGGTAAAAAGTATATGATTGAAACCAATAAGAAAATTCCAGCCGCTGCTAGATGCGGTAAAAAGCGTTGAAATGGATTTTGGTTTGCCATAGATGGTTCGCGTTGCAATTATTAAGTTCGGCAAAAATAAAGAATATTATCAATGCTTCACGTATAAATACGCAATTACTGAACCAATGGGTTGTATACAGCTTTGATTAACATCTTATTAGGAAAAAGAATTTGTTATTGGTTTATTTAGTAGTCTGCTCTTTCAAGACTTCCAAAGACATGAATTCAAGCACCTTTTGGTGTGTAGATTCCAATACTACTTTTGGAGCAAATCCTGCATCGTATGCTTCTTTCCACCTGTACACGCTCAGGCACCACTTGTCGCCTGCCTTTAAACGGGGAAAAGTACTGGGAGGAGGAAGAGCAGTGCGTAAATCATTTCCTACCGTTTTGCTGTAATCTAAAAAGGCATTACTCATTTCTGCGCACACTATGTGGGTTCCATAATCTTCCTTTCCTGTAACACAATATCCATCTCTATAAAATCCTGTAACAGGATCATTACAACAATAATGTAATTTGCCACCTAATACATTTTTTGGCTTTACCAGCCTAGCATTTTCTATTTTCATTGGGCTAGCCAAAAAGAAAATGGCGCTTAAGCATATAAATAAGAGTTGGTACTTCATTATATTATTAATGCAATCCTCTACTTTTAAGTTTCTAATTGTATAATTATTCCTCTAACACTTCATCCATCTCATACACAAGAGACAATTGGTCATTGGCAAAATTACACCAAGTACAAAACTCCTCTCCGCAGCCTTCTTCGAATTTATGAGCATGTATATTCGCCCACGTTTCTTTGATGAGGCCAGCCACTAATGCTTCATCTTCTGGCGAGATTTGGATTATATGCTCATCAAAATGATTGTTGTCATTTGGCTCCAAAGAAGCAATCTTTGCAGAATGTACTTTGTATTGACTATCCCTTGAATTCTCTAATAATATCTTGTAAAAAATAAGCTGACGCCAATACTGTTTTCCTTCAGGATATGTTTTGGTAGGGCCGCCTACTTTCATTTTCATGTTGCGAACACTTCCCGTTTTGTAATCTACAATTTCTGCCACAGAAGGAGAGATGATATCTACTCTGTCTAGGAAGCCTCGCATGATGACACCATCGTAGTCTACGGTGTCAATTTTCATTTCTAACTTTACGTTTTTTGGCCAAGTTTTTACTTGCTGTTTATATATTTCGGCAATATTTTTTTCTCCTCTTTCCAATTTGAATTTGTATCCTGACTCAGAAAATGAACCTTTGCTTTTGAACATTTCTGTTTTGAAAAGCTTGATTAAATCTTCCATTTTTCCGAACTCATTTTTTGGATTTTCCATCATCTTTTCAAAGAACTTCCACATAGCGTCATGCAGGGCTGTACCGTACGCCGCGGCTTCACTACTGAAACCTGGCACGCGCAATACACTTTCATAATAGAAGCGAATTGGACAGGTCAAATAGGAGTTGAAGGAAGACGCACTCAAGGTGAAATTTTCAAGCAATTTATCCATGCTTTTATTGTCGAGCATGTTATCTTTTGGTAATACCGCGAGGCGTTTAAAGATGGCCTCTGCCATATCTTGTTCTTTGCTTTCGATGTGTTCTTGAGTAATCAAATCATCTTGCATCAATTCATCTAAATATTGCGAAGTATTATTTTTTTTGCCTCCTTCTTCTTGCTTAGAAAAAGTAAAATACAAAGTCTCTTTTGCCCTCGTCATGGCTACATAAAATAACCTTCTTTTGGACTCTAATAAATCTTCTTCGGCCGAAAATGTAATGGTGTCAGGTAGTCTGTAGCTATAGTTTCCAGATCGACCTGGGTCCCATCCTTTTTTGCTACAATCTATCATGAATACTACTCTAAATTCTAACCCTTTCGAGGCATAAGCGGTCATTAGATTTACGCCATCACCTGCTCCAATAACCTGCTGCATATCGACCCCCAACCCAAGTTCTACCATCTTGTCCATGAGGTTGTTTAGTTCGGATAAATTGAGCGTATGATCACGCAGAGCCTCCTCTCTTACAAATTCATAAAACGAGTACAAGACCTGCACATACTCATATTTTTTCTGATGAGTACTTATGTATTTTAGCATCCCCGATTCATTGATTAATTTTTGTACAAAATCTGGTAAAGAGTACTCTTTAGATTCTGAAATTAATTGATCAATCAATC
>CAYWOZ010000034.1:0-21443 GCA_964458675.1 uncultured Saprospiraceae bacterium | reverse complement strand
ATCTCTTTTAGTCACCTTGTGCACCACTGCATTCAAAAGTAAAAGAATCGCTAGTAGCGTAGCTATTCTCGCAATAAAATCTCCCCAAACAGTATAAAATGTAAGCTCATCATTAAAATGAATTTTACTATTCAACACTGCGTCTACTTCATAGTCTGTAGCTTCTAGAATATCTCCCCTTTGATTGATATAAGCAGAAGAACCAGTATTGGCAGATCTAGCGATACTTCTTCGTGTTTCTATAGCTCTTAAAGAAGCAAACTTTAAGTGCTGCCTAAAACCAGGAGAATCATCCCACCAGCCATCATTGGTAGCAATAAAGATAGCATTGGCACCTTTACGAATATACTCCGCACAATATTCCCCATAAATAGATTCATAGCAAATAACTGGCGCTATGGCAGACTCTTTTTCATCGTCCCAAAAAACACTGCGTTCTTTTTGTATTCCATTCCCTTCCACGGTCCCGCCCATACTATTTATAAAACCCTCCATAAAAAAGAACAAACGGCCGTATGGAAATATCTCCGTCCCTGGTACCAGAATTGACTTTTTATAGTACTGCAGTGTATCCATATTATTGGATATTTGAATCGCTGCATTATATCTTTCTAAATAGGATGTTGAACCTTTATTAATATATCTTCTCCGAGTTTTTCTAGGAATCAAAGTAGAATCCCTCACTTGGATATATGCATTTGCACCTGAGACTATTTTTAAATTTGTAAATTCCGCTAATTCTTGTCTTAGTTTTTTTACGAATCTGTTCTGATCGGGTCTATTCAAATCTACACCGCGAAGCACAGTTTCAGGCATCACTGCATATTCCGTTTCCGCATCCACTTTACTCTTTATTTGGCCAAGCATTTTAGACAACTGCTGATTCACGGATACAGTAAACTTTTGATAGTGCGGTTCATAATTGGGCTGGATAACCAAAACTTTCTTTTCTACTCCTTTTTCTTCATGAGTAATGTACATACCAAGAGAAATGAAAAGAGGAATAAAAAATAAAGCTAAAGGAAACCATAATTGCTTCAAGCGAAGATTCCACACTTCGTGTTCCTGGATGGCTTTAAATAAAATATAGTTGATCAATAAAATCCAAAAGGTACCTCCAAAAACTCCGGTGTATTCATACCATTGCGCCCAGGAAGGATACTGAGCAAAACCATTACCAAGTGTCAACCAAGTCCAAGTCAGCTCCCAATACTGATCTACCTTTTCGTACACAATCCAAAAACTGATAAATGCCCAAGCATGCAAATTTGGCTTAAGGTATCTTTTGCAAAAAGAGTACAACATGAATGGAATTGTCATCAAAGCCGCGTTGACAAAATTGGCAAACATTCCTCCTCCCAAAGATGAATTACTTACCCAGAAAGTAGATAGTATATTCCACACTAGAAAAGTATGGTAGGCATATAGTGCTATCTTCCAAAACGGCTTTTCTTGCTTCTGACTAATTTCGTGTTCAACTATTAGCAATGGAATAAAGGCAATGAAAAGTAAAGGGGTCAATGGCATTGTAGGAAAACCCAAATACAAAAAGATTCCCGACAAGGTAGTCAGAGAAGTCCATCGCACTCTCCATTCATCTCCATAAAAAAACCGAGATCGAATAAGCGTGATTAGTGCAGTAAGCAAAATTAGAAAAAACATAGAACGATAACCCCAAAATCCAGAAGCCTCAGTAAGTCGATACATATCATAGCCAACAATACAAAGCAGCACGGTTATGATAAGCAAAGAAATATACCTTACCTTTTTCAACATGTTTTTCTTGTTAAGTATTTATCGAACCACCCAACCATTACCAAATGGCTTGTTTGGACTTACCAAACAAAGCTCTCCTTTATCGTTTTCCGCCATAAGAATCATACCTTTTGATTCTACGCCACGAATTTTTCTAGGCGCTAAATTTGCTAACAAAAGCACCTCCAGGCCAACCAAATCTTCTGGCTTATAATGCTGCGCTATACCAGATACCACCGTTCTTTCTTCTGCACCCATCTGTACGCTTAGCTTCAACAACTTGTCCGCCTTTTCTACCTTTACAGCTGTTAAGACCTTGGCTGTGCGGATATCCATCTTGGTAAAATCATCAAAAGATATAGTATCCTTTATAGGCTCTGTCTTCGGCATTGAATCTTCAATAATTTGAAGCAATTTTGCTTTCTCTCTTTTTATTAAGTCCATACGTGTTGAATCTTTAGGGTCGTTTATTTTTGCAAAAAGCAGTTGTGGTTTGCCAATTTGATGCCCAGCTTCGAGCAGACCTGATTTATTACTTAGACTAGTCAATACTTGTTCAATACTACTAGCTTCTACTTGCAAAAGGCCATTTATTTTAACCGAACTAAAAGGCAAAAAGGGTTCCGCGATTGCTCCTAACATCGCTACAATTTGTAAACAATTATTAAGGCAATCCTTTATTACTTGACTATCGGGTTCAGCCTTGTATAGTTTCCAAGGAGACACATCTTGCAAATAAGTATTCCCAAGTGAAGAAATTTCCATCATTTTCAAAACTGCATTTCGAAAATTAAAGTCTAAAATTTCTGACTGGTACTCCGACAATAAAGTCTTCAGTTCACTGACCTTATCCATTGCGTTTTCACTCGCCTTCGGCACCACCCCATCAAAATATTTATTGCTCAATACGATGACTCGGTTAATAAAATTACCCAAGTTATTTACCAGCTCATTATCATGAAATTCTACAAACTCATCCCACTTAAAATCGCTGTCTTTGTTCTCCGGCATATTTCGAATCAAAGCATATCGCAGCGCATCTTCCTTATTTTCAAATGCTTCAAACGCTTCTAAATATTGATGAATTTCTATTCCCCAGTTTCTAGATTTGGAAAACTTCTGACCTTCAAAATTCAGAAATTGATTGGCAGGCACATTGACGGGAAGATTGTAACCCCCATGTGCTTTCAACATGGCTGGAAAAACAATACAGTGAAAAACAATATTGTCCTTCCCTATAAAGTGTATAAGTTGTGTATCTTCATTCTTCCAATAAGATTCCCAATCTTTATTATTGTCTAACGCCCACTGCTTAGTGGCAGAGATATACCCAATAGGTGCATCAAACCAAACATAAAATACTTTTCCTTCCGCATCATCCAATGGCACATCTATTCCCCAAGACAAATCACGCGTGATGGCTCTTGGTCGTAAATCATCCAACCAAGAAAGGCATTGCCCTTTCACGTGCTTCTTCCACTTCTTCGCATCATGATGTTGTTTGCCATCTAGCATCCCATCATTGATATAATCTTTTAGCCAAGCACTATGCTTATCTAATTTGAAAAACCAATGTTTTGTTTTTCTAAGGCTTGGACTCTTTCCACTTAAAGTTGATAATGGGTTTATTAATTCTGTAGGAGAAAGATCAGATCCACAATTTTCACATTGATCACCATAGGCAGCATCATGGTCACACTTAGGGCAAGTCCCTTTTATATATCTATCCGCTAAAAATTGATCATACTCTTCATCATAATACTGCTCTGATTCTTTAACTTCAAAGTCATCTCCATTTTCATACATGTTCATAAAAAATTCTTGAACTGTCTCATGATGAAGTTGCTCACTAGTACGATGATATATGTCGAAGGACATTCCCAGTTTCTCAAATGAATCTCTATTGAGTGTATGATACTTATCTATGATTTCCTTAGGGCTTATTTTTTCCTTTTTTGCTCTAATAGTAATAGAAGCACCATGCTCATCCGAGCCACATACCCAGACTAGATCCTTTCCCATAGACCTAAGGAAACGTGTGTATATATCTCCTGGAAGATAAGCACCCGCAAAATGTCCCAAATGCAATGCCCCATTGGCATAGGGTAAGGCAGAGGTAATAAGGTACTTATTAGGTTCTTTTTGCATATATCCTGATTTAGATGCGAAGATACCAAACGGATAGTAGTTTGGATCTTCTGTCGTGTAGATATTTTATAGTTCTACGCGAGTCATTTATACCTAGATTGAGCTATTTAGTACACCCTACTTTCAAAGATATACGCTACAAAACATCTAATCTAGTAACAATGTGCGCATCTGGCCACTTCCAGCTGTCCATTCACCCCATATTTACTCAAAAAAAAATTAACTTTGTAGTTCAGGCTTATTTTTTGTATCTATCTTAAAATGAGTGCATTACGAACAAAATTAATATAACAAACTGTATGCTAAAGTGGGGAGTATTAGGAACAGGTGAAGTAGCATTTGACGTTGCTTATGCTATAAATTATGTTCCAAACAATGTCGTAAAAGGAGTAGCCTCTCGTAATCCTAAAAATGCCAAGTGGTTTGCTGAAAATTTTAAGGATGCGAAGCCATTTGATGACTTTGACAGCCTCATTAAGGATGAAGAGATAGATATAATATATATCGCGACTCCTAATTCCACCCATGCAGATATGATGCAAAAGTGCATTAAAGCAGGAAAACACATACTATGCGAGAAACCATTTTGTTTGGAAGTCGGAGAAGGGAGAGAAATAAAGAAATTGGCTAATAAAGCCAACCTATTCTGTATGGAAGCACTATGGACTAGATTCATACCCGCTACAAGTCAGATTATTTCTAAAGTACAAAGTGGTGAAATTGGCAGTTTACGATTTGTTAAAGGTAGCTTTGGCCATATCTTCTCCAAAGATCGTTGTTTTAATAAAGATCTAGGAGGTGGAGTACTTTTTGACCTTGGAATGTATCTAATAAGTCTGACCTACCCTACTTTGGGAATGCCTGATAGCTATAAATTTGTCCCAAGCTATGGAAAATCACATGTAGACGAGCAAGCGAACTTTACTTTTAGTTATAAAAGCGGCACTATTGCTTCTTTCTATTGTAGTTTTCTCAATGATTTAGAAAATACTATAGAATTCTACGGCGAAAAAGGAATACTAAAATTAGGCCCTCCTTTTTATAGAACATCTCAGATAAGCTTTGATGCTCAGCAAGCGCCAAATAATGTACAGGATAAGGTGGTAAGAAAAAACCCTTACGGTTATCCAGGACCCATGCGTCAAGCCCCTTATTTTAAAGAACGTTTAAAACCCCTATTGCCTTCGAAAACAAAAGTGAATAACGTTCCTTTCAAAGGTAATGGCTACCATTATGAAATTGAAGAAGTCTATAATTGTATCCAAAAAGGAAAGATAGAAAGTGATATTCTACCACTTGAACAAAGCATCAATGTGATAGACATCATGAATAAATTATATAAAAGTCAACCTGGTTAAAAAGAGAATATGCAAAAGGTAAATGTAGGTATTGTAGGTTGTGGTTTCGTAGTAGATTACTACTTGGATACTATTTTCAATTATAATCAATTGAACTTGGTAGGAGTTACGGATATTATTAATGAGCGCTCGAATAAAGTAAGTGAGCATTATAAAGTGCCAGCTTTTAAAAGTACAAAAGAAATGATTGAGAAAACTGATTTGGATATTCTCATCAACCTTACTGACCCGCACAATCATTTTGAAGTTACCAAATTAGCTTTTGAGAATGGAATACACGTCTATTCAGAAAAGCCAATTACCATGGACATCGAAGAGATTCGAAATCTATATAAATTAGCGGACTCGAAAAACCTATTCTTAAGTACTGCACCTTGCAATCTATTAAGTCCTGCGGCGCAAACATTACTCAAGGCGGTTAATGAAGGCACCATTGGTCAAGTTAGAGTGGCCTACGCGGAAATGGATGATGGCCCTGTTCATATGATGAATCCAGAAAGATGGAAATCTAAAATGGGTGTTTCATGGCCAATCAAGGACGAGTTTGAAGTAGGCTGTACGCTAGAACATATTGGATACGTTAGTAGTTGGTTAATAGCTATGTTTGGAAGAGTAAAAGAAATTACTGCATTCTCAGACTGCTTGGATCCTCACAAATGTGCTGATCTTATAGATCCGATAGATTCTCCAGATTTTTCTATTGCCATTCTGAAGCACGAATCAGGTGTCGTCAGTAGAGTAACTAGTGGCATCATGGCCCCAAAGAATAGAAGCCTTCAAGTGGTTGGAGACAAAGGTGTATTGAGCGTTGAGGATACCTGGGACAACTACTGTCCAGTAAAATTTGAAGAGTACACTTCTCTAAAGTTAAAGGCCAAGCGAAAAACATACATTTCAAAGAATCCGTTATTTAGATTACTCTTTGGCTTAAGAAAAAAGACTATTACTCCTATTAAGAGAAAGAGATCTCTCAATCCTTTTCACAACAATATGGAAATGGATTTTTGCTTGGGTATCGCCAATCTAGCAGACGCTATTCTGAACAATACTAAGCCTACTTTTGATAATGAGTTTTCTTTTCATATTAATGAAGTAAGTTTACATACCCAGTATGCAATGAACAAAAGTGCCACCAAATTAGAACAGAATCAATCCGTAGGGAAAATTACTTTAAAATAATTAAAACTTTCTGCGAACCCTATTTGTGCATTAAATCGACTTACTCGGGTATTGAAATCATTTAATTCTTGAATTGGATTAAGATTTACACTCCCACCAATATTCGATCCAACACTCCAATTATTAGTGTGTACAATAAAGGTTTTGACCCAAAGGTTTATTATACTTTGGGTGTACCCCCTTAGGCTTGCCCGACATGATTTGCTGGAGGGGTCGGGTGTTCTTTTCGGCCCTACGAGATCCTACTATCGTGAGATTGCTTACTATCCCTCACAAAAAAGCAATAATCATTTTTTGAATTGAATTTTCAATACAGCCTTTTCTCTTACTTTTCTGATATACAGCCGATTATTTGAACAAACAGTACTTTCATTGTTCAAAATTCTACCACATTTGCTACAACTTTACATTTGGTTATCTTGTTTAAATGAAAAATAAATAATCATGAAATACATAATTCCAACACTGATAATAGGAATAGCGGCCATTTTTCTAACTTGCACATCTAAGACATCAGCTGTAGAATCTAATGAAGCCAAGGCGGTAAAGGTTATGAACAAGCCGAACCTTGAAGGAAAGGCCAAAGCCTACTTTGCATCTGGATGCTTTTGGTGTGTAGAAGCGGTATATGAAAGCGTACGAGGTGTTGAAGAGTCTATCTCAGGATATTCAGGTGGACATACCAATAATCCTACCTATGCTAGCTCTAATACTGGAACTACTGGGCATGCAGAAGCAGTAGAAATAATCTACGACCCTGAAGTCGTTAGCTTTTCTAGTTTGGTTGATGTATATTTTGGATCACAAAATATCACTCAGGTGAATGGCCAAGGACCAGATAGAGGCTCGCAATATCGTTCTATCATTTTCTACCAAAACGAAGAAGAGAAAAAAATAATTGACACAAAAATTGCCGCTTTGAATAAAGAATTGGCTCCAGAAAAAGTGGCTGCTGAAGTCATGTTTTTTGAAAAATTTTGGGTAGGTGAAGATTACCACCAAGATTATGAAAGACTTCATCCAAACCAAGGATATATCAGAGCAGTTTCTATTCCAAGACTACAGCGTTTTCAGGCGAAATTTCCTCATCTGTTAAAAGATCAGAAAGCGCACTAGAAGGCAATTTCGGCTCGACACGTAATATTTATACCAAGCGCAATTTGGTTTGCCCAGTTCCTGCTATTTCTTTTAACCAAGCCTTTCGTTCAAAAATGGACTCGATACACTGGCACACCTACTAGCAGTCGCACAGGCATTTATAAATTTTGCTAGCCTCGGCAGTGGCCTCAGTTCTTTCATTAATAATGTCCACTGGACATTATTTGCTTCGCAACATTCGTTCATCTCAGTCTTGGCAAAAATAAAGTCGCAATTTATTGGACAAACCATAATGCGTTTGGTATAGAAAAATCAATACGCCTTCAAGCAAGAAGCTTGAGAGTGTTTTTTTTGTGGAAAATCGAAAAAGCAAATGCCTTCAAGTTTTAGTTTGAAGGCATTTGCAAACGGGTATTAAAAAGGTAAAAACATCATATCTCAATCACGTCTCTCCAAGTCTTTCTTTTATCTTTCTTTCAATTACCTTCTTATTTGGATAGTTAAACTTGTATCCTAAGTTAAACCCTAAAGAAATTGATTTATGAAAACTATTAAAATAATCAATGATTAGACCAACCCTATCAGAAGAATCTGAGAAAGTTTTAGCATTAGAAAAACCATATACTTCAATAAATATATTTTTGAATATATATCCTAGTCTTATTTCTGGCCCTAAAAAAGCTCTTCTTGCTATTAATGAACTTGCACTATCACTTGAAAAACCCACTTTAGGTTTATGGAGAGAATACAAGCTCGCATTAACTTTAAAAAAACAATTTTTCAAAAACATTTGCTTGACCCCTAGAGACAACTTTAATTCGTTGAATAAAAATCTATTGATAGGATTAAATGAGAAGGGGGTCCCATTAAACGCAAATGTTCTTTCTTGAAATGCCGCAAGTCCAAATCCAATACTTGTATTTTTATTAAGTCTATTGTACACTGTCACTCCAATACCGATAGAACCAAAAGTATCCATTTGTTGTGGAATACTACCAATACCAATACCAACCTCATCTATCTGAGCTAAACTCAAATCATAACCAATGCTTCCTTCTATCTCTAGTTGAGCGAGCAAATTATTGGTTGTAAAGCAAATAAGTAAAATAAACAGATTAAATTTCATGTTCTTGATTTAATTCTTTAGAAATTTCTTTCTAGTTCTTAATAATTTTCCATTGCTATCATACTCAACAAAAATCAATATTTGATTGGAACTATTTAGCATATTATTTTCATTTTCTAAACTCAATCTTCCTCCCTGATAAAGTAAGATTCCACTTATTGTAAATACGCGCATAATAGGAGCATGACTAGAAGAATAGATATTAGAATAAAGGCTATCACTACTCTTAGTACGAGATTTCAACACTGAATTTTGGGTAAATCCATCTAAACCAAAATATTCTTCGCAAGTAGGTCCAGAAGAATCACAATCGCTTAATTGAAATGTAAAACACTTTCTTTGTCTACCAAATTCGCCTGCTTGTTGGCTTACACATATTTGAAAATCAATCGGGTAATAAGGGTAATCTGGGGGATCTAAGTAAATAAAATTATTCTCATAGTTATTATTATTACCAGAAGTTGGATACGGGTTGCCGTTTGCTTGTACAATATCCCAATCTCGTGGAAGATGCCATCTATAGTCTCCATCGGTATGGATACCATCTAAATTAGTAATCCGCAAAAATATTGGGTCTTCATTTTCTTCACAAAAACTAAGCGGTCCATCTATTCTAAAACTAGGACATATATCTGAAGGATCACCAATACACATTTTATTAAACTGCCGTACAATAGACTTTCCAAGATTTGAGCATAGACCTTCCTCCGGTCTTATTTGAGTAACAATATTCAAAACTGCTTGGTAAAACCCTTCAATAGTTGCATTTTCATCATCTAAGCTTTGCATTGCATCGACAAGAACTTCCATTAACAATTTTTCATCATAAAACTTACTGAGCTCCCAAAACCAATTTGTCAAAAAATTTCCTTGTGTGTGACCTACCGCAACATCATCCCAACAATCAGCTGGTGGATTAGATGCATCTCTAAAATCTGACCCAACTTTGTCACCTATAACTGAATCCATAGGTTCGTTTGAACATATTGATTCCAGATACATGCCAAAAATGTCAGATATACCTTCATGAAGTGAGAAAGATTCATTACTAAAATTTGAGTTAAAAAATAGATTTGTATAGGAATGAGCCAACTCGTGAGCAAGAATATCTGCTGTTGGCAGACCATCTCCTTCAAAAAAGTCAAGATCCATGTATGTATAAGTTGTGGAATTAAAATCACTCCAACCTAAATTAAAAGCTTGCTCATCACTACATCCTATCATAAAATGATTAGTGGTATTAACCTCATTTGTATTAAAATTTACACCAATTATCTCCTCTAAATCTTCTCTTACTTTTTGAATCTTTTCTCTAATTGCAAATTCCACTGGTGTTTCCTCCTCTGTTATAGGGCAAACATTAGTTCCTCCACTAAGATAATCATCAAGACCATTAGTTCCAAAGGTTGGCCCATTACAATTATTAGAATAACTGATAACAATATCATCATCACCCACTACTGTAGAGTTTATCGCAATAAAGTTCTCAATTAAATTATCGTCTGAATTGATATTTGACTTAATTTTATCCAAAAAGCTAATACCATTATGACCAAATATATCAGATTTTAATACATTTCCACTGTGCGCATCTATCCAGGCCCTGTGCTTAAAATCTGAGTAGTAATCTACAACCCATACAAGATTATAATTACACTCTGTAGCTAGACCATGAGATATCATAAGTTCCACATTATCCACCTGAGCGTGTATTATTTCACCCAAATCAGTTTTATTAATAGAGGGATTAATGTCAATGTTAATATCAGAATATATAGTTGGTTGAATAAAGGATGGTTGGAAAGGTTGATCATTACAAGGATCAAATGGCGTAGGTGGACCATCTGGTCTGAAAACTGTCCCACCAGAAACTTTCACTCCTTTGTAGTATTCTTGATATTTTACAAAGTATAAATCCGAATCATGACGGCTTTGTGTTCTTTTGGATACGACAAAAGAATAATTTTCATCAAGTTGAAGATATGGATATAAGGATTCTAAATCTTTTATTTCGCTATTCGAATTCAATCTAATGTTACCGTCTTGTGAGACGGATTCTACTTTAGATAGAATTTCATCAATATCTGCTGAATACAGAAATGCATTTTTATGATCACACCTGCTGTCACGAATTTCGTGAGGACCAATTTGACTAAAAACTAAAGAAGGATAAAAGATAAAAGATAAAAGATAGTGTAAAAGACTTCGAGAATCGACTCATGATTATTATTTTATAGTTAAATTAATTATTGTAAGGTAATAATTGCTAGGTCAAACCACTTAAATTCTGTAACATTTAACACTTATGTGTAGCCAAAAACATAATTTAATACTGTGCGACGCGGATAACAAGAAGCCCTAGATGGTTGAGGGGCGAAAATGGAACGCTTAGCTTATGGTTGGCAAAGTAGTAAGATACGGTGGCTGCACCTAAGCCTTACCATCATACAGCGGCACTCAATAAAGAACTCGCACTAGACAAGGTAGATGACGAAGTCACGTTTTTTGAAAAATTTTGGCTTAGTGAAGAATATCACCAAAATTATGAGAGACTTCATCCCAACCAAGGATACATTAGAGCAGTATCTATTCCTAGACTAAAGAGATTTCAGGAAAAGTTTCCTGAGTTATTAAAGGACGGTGCGGTACATTAAAAAAATTATACCCCTCAATACCAATACCCCCAACCGATTACTAAAGAACCTTCAAGTTAAGTCTTGAGGGTTCTTTTTTATTTGGGCGGAGGTGTCAACCGTAACATAGAGCACGGAGTGCGTCAGGACAAACGGTGGTAGTGATACCGATTTTTTCAATCGGTACAAACGGACGACGAGGTCACGTCTCGATTTTTCATCGGGATCGTGATGGCCCCCAATTATCATTATAATTTCAATGCAAACAAGCCTTCAAAAACCAATCGTCTAACATGTAAACTATATCACACCTTTTCTTTACCTTAGAAATACAAAAATATGAGCTGTGGAAAAATATAACAATCTATATCGAATCCCTTCCTCACGTGCCCACTGGTGGGACTACAGAAATGAAGGAGCCTACTTTATCACTATCAATACAAAAAACAAAACTGATTACTTCGGCAAAATCCAAAATGGCATCATGTGTCTCAATGAAATAGGCACTATCGCATATAATGAATGGCTAAAATCTCCTATCATCCGACCCGATATGAATATCACTTTAGGGGCGCGTATCGTCATGCCTGATCATATCCATGGTGTCATCATCATTGGAAGGAATCGGTATAATGATGGGGTTATGGATATCGATGGGGATCTCGGTAAAGACGGATTGCAATCCGTCTCTACACCTGGCACACCATCCTCCCCCAAAACACATACAAATCATAACGCTACGGGCCTCGATAAAAACCTAGATCACGGTAAAGACGGATTGCAATCCGTCTCTACGCCAGGCGCACCTACCATACCCGACATACACGCAACAAACAATCATAATGAAACCGATCTCGGTAAAAACCTACATCTCGGTAAAGACGGATTGCAATCCGTCTCTACGTCCAACGCACCACCCACCCTCGAAACACATACAAATCTTAATGAAACGGATCTCGCTAAAAACCTAGATCTCGGTAAAGACGGATTGCAATCCGTCTCTACGCCCAACGTACCACCCAACCCACCACATCGCCCCACGCCTAAAAACACCTTCGGGCCACAACGTAAAAATCTATCCTCCATCATCCGCGGATTCAAAACATCGGTAACCATCAAGGCTCGCAAAATAAACCCGAATTTCGGGTGGCAAGAACGCTACTACGATCGAATCTTAAGAAATCAAAAAGGCTTGGATAATGTAAACAGGTATATAGAAGACAATCCTATGCAATGGACTAATGACCGAAAAGGTAGATGATAAAATATTCTACAAGAAAAGGCTCAAGCCCAAAAAACAAGCCTACTCAAAATCAAGTTCGAGTAGGCTTATCCCTAATAATATTTTACTAGCCTCGGCAGGGGCCTCGGTTTCCCGACTACTAAAAAGTAGTCGGACAAGCTAAACTATTTTGACCCCCCGGATCAAAATTGCTTCGCAACGAAATATAAAAACGACCCAAAAAAAATTCAAAACTATTACTTTCTCTGTCGAATGTACTAGCCTCGGCAGGGGCCTCGGTTGCTAAACTATTTTGATCCCCCGGATCAAAATTGCTGCGCAACGTTTATCACCCACCAAAATCATCAAAAGCAATATTCTCTTCAGGTACACCCAACTCATCCAAAGTCTTGATCACAGACTGATTCATCATTGGAGGTCCGCAGAAGTAGTATTCTATTTCTTCCGGCTCAGGGTGGTTCTTTAAGTATTGTTCGTATGCAACACTCATGATATAGCCTTTGAAGCCATCACCAGGTGCATCAATATTTTCCTTCTCTTGCCAGTTATCTTCTGGAAGTGGGTTATCTAATGCTACATAGAATCTGAAATTCGGGAATTCTTTTTCTATCGCTCTAAACTCATCAATGTAGAAAAGCTCACGCTTCGTACGACCACCATACCAGAACGACACCTTACGGTCCGTCGTCTTTAATGTGTGGAACAAGTGGAATAAGTGCGAACGCAATGGCGCCATACCAGCACCCCCACCTATATAAACCATCTCCTTCTTAGTAGGCTTGATGAAGAACTCACCATATGGTCCAGATATTGTTACCTTATCTCCAGGCTTACGTGTAAATACATATGAAGAACAAACACCCGGATTTACGCTCATCCAGTTATTAGCAGCTCTATCCCATGGCGGTGTAGCGATACGAATATTCAACATAACGATATTTCCTTCAGCAGGGTGATTCGCCATGGAGTAGGCTCTAAACTGCTCTTCCTCGTTAACCATCTTTAATGGCCATAAGTTGAACTTGTCCCACTCTGACTTATACTTATCCTTTCCAGCTGGATCATCTGGCTTAGGAGAAATATCAATCGTACTAAAATCACAAGTGATCTCTGGTACATCAATTTGTATATATCCACCAGACTCAAAATCAAGCGTCTCGCCGTCAGGTAATTTTACTACAAACTCTTTGATAAAAGAAGCAACACTATCATTACTCACTACCTCACACTCCCACTTCTTGATACCAAATATTTCTTCTGGAATACGAATCTCCATATCCTCACGAACCTTCACTTGACAAGCCAATCTAAGTCCTTCAGCTGCTTCCTTACGCGTCATGTGATTCATCTCTGTAGGTAGAACATCTCCCCCACCAGCATCCACGTGGCACTCGCACATTGCACAAGTTCCCCCTCCACCACAAGCAGAAGGTAAAAATATACTCTTTGTAGATAAGGCAGAAAGCAAGGTGTCCCCTGGCTGTACTTCAATCGGATTTTCCGTATCGCCATTCACTACGATATTCACTGCGCCTTGTGGAACAAGTCTTTTTCTCGCCGCTATCAACATGATAGAAAGCAACAAAATTATCGATACAAAAACAAGAAGGGCAAGCCCAATTAATTGTATATCCATCTCTTTTTATTTGTGTATTCGTGTATCTGTGTATTCGTTAATTTGTTTACAATGTATTTTTGTAAAAAATTACCGAATCGACAAATACCCATTTTCTTTAATTATTTATTTCATCTAGTAATTGTTAGTTAACTCGGCTATTTGAAAATATGTTTAAACGAATTAACAAATACCCAAATCAACAACCCTTTACTATTTCGCTCCCGCCAAGGCTGAAGGGTCAATACCCATCAAACTCATAAAAGCTACGCCCATCAATCCAGTGATGATAAAAGCCATACCCAAACCTCTCAATGGAGCAGGTATTGCAGAGTACCTAATCTTTTCTCTAATCGCAGCCAAAGCTAAAATCGCTAAAAACCAACCAAATCCTCCACCTAATCCAAATGCTACTGATTCAGAAAAGTTGTATTCTCTAGCTACCATAAACAAAGATCCACCCAAAATGGCGCAGTTCACTGTTATCAAGGGTAAAAATATACCCAGTGAGTTATATAATGAAGGGGAAAATTTCTCTATGACCATCTCTACCAACTGTACCATCGAGGCAATTACCGCAATGAATAAGATGAATCTCAAGAATGTAAGATCCATTCCAAAGATACCCGTGTCACTCAGTAGGTATGTTGTAATCAACCAGTTGATGGGCATCGTGAATCCAAGTACGAAAATAACCGCTAGTCCAAGACCAAAAGCAGTCTTCACGGATTTAGAAACGGCAAGGAAAGAACACATCCCTAGAAAATAGGCCAAGACCATATTTTCGAAAAATGCCGCCTTGAGAAATATATTTATAAAACTGTCTAGTAATAACATGACTTGTATTTTCTAATTTAATTTAAAACGAAATCATCAATGGTTCGGTAATTAAACGTTAAATCACTGATGGTAAAAAATTCCGTATTACTTCTTAATTTTCTTAAAGTGTCAATAATTAAATGATTAGAAATTTTGTGATTTAAGGTTTTCAAAAAATTACTGAACCATTCAATATATTACGAAACGTCTACCAACTTCGGGAACTTAGCACGCTGTACCCAAATCAAAATTCCGATGATGAACATCGCCGCTGCTGGCATCACCATCAAGTTATTATTCACATACCAGCCAAAAATTGGGTTGGTTAAGGTGTTGATCAAATAATCATCTCCTGCTCCAATAATATTCAATGCGATTGGCGTTCCAGCAAACAAAGTTCCTTTTCCAAAAAGCTCTCTGAAGAAAGCAATAATCAATAGGATAGCTCCATAGCCCAAGCCATTTCCGATACCATCTAAGAAAGACTTCCATGGATTGTTAGCCATGGCAAATGCCTCTAGACGTCCCATCACTATACAATTCGTAATAATCAATCCGATGTATACAGATAACTGCTTGTATACGGTGAAACTAAACGCCTTCAATGTTAACTCTACCAATGTTACCAAGAATGCAATGATGACCAACATGACAATCATACGGACTGCGTTCGGTATATACTTTCTTAGTAATGAAGTAATCAAACTACTGAACGCACAAACAAAAACCACTGCCACTGATATCACTAGTGAAGGAAATATCAATGAGGTAACTGCTAATGCAGAACATATACCCAATACCTGTACAGTAATCGGGTTGTTTTCGTTTAAGGGATCAATAAGGAGTTTACGTTCTTTTTTTCCAAACGCAATCCCTTCTTTTTTCTTTTCTACAACTGCTGTTTCAGCCATGTCTTATTTATTTTATCTGTCTAGAATAGACTAGATTATGTTTTTAATTTTTCTGTAAGTAAGGTTCGTAATACTTGATCCCTCTTATCATCATTTCCGTTACTCCGTCTGCAGTAACCGTTGCACCAGATAGGCCATCTACATCATGCATAGGATCTATAGCACCCCCCTTTCGAGATGTAATTGACATATACTTTCCATCAGCCGTATAAATTTTCTTTCCAGCAAACATAAGAGGATATTTTGCATTATCTTTTATTTCCGCTCCTAGACCTGGAGTCTCTCCAGCGTGATCAAAACTAGCTCCTACTATAGTAGACTTATCAGATCGTACGGCGATATTCCCCCAGATGATATCCCATAGACCAGAACCTATCACAGACATCACATATAACTTCTCCTTACCATTGTATTCAAACAAAGGCAAGATTCTATCCATCTCCGGCTTCTTCTTTTCCTTAGCGATTTCTACATCTATCGCTCTACCTCCTTTATATCCAGCTGCCATTACTGCATCTGAAGACAAAACCTCTCCCTTCATGTTCAGTACCTTCTGATCTATCTTGGTATCGAAGATTTCGTTCACTTGCTCCGCCGTCAAATCAGCTACAAGCATTCCATCTCCCAACTCCGTTTCAATGGTTTTGAGGATAGCTCTTTTATTAAATATTTCTTCACCAGCTTTCGCTAAATCCTTTGTTCCTTCTCTAAAACCTGTAAGCAATAAAGCTACTACGGCGCTCAAGATTAAGACAAATGTGATAGTATAATTAGTGCTATGCATTACTTTCTATTTTATTATGATTTAGTGTTCCGAAACAGTCAATTGTGGTTCTGCTTCAACCGCCACTTCTGGCTTTGCCTTCACACGAGCCAATCTTCTAGCTACGTTTGCTTCTAGCACGTAGTAGTCAATTAATGGTGCAAATACATTCATAAATAATATCGCTAACATCCATCCCTCCGGATAAGCAGGATTCAATACTCGGATAACCATTCCTACGATGCCTATCAAGAAACCGTATATCCATTTTCCTGTTTCGGTACGAGAGGCAGTTACTGGATCAGTCGCCATGAAAGCCATAGCGAAAAAGAAACTACCCATATAGAAGTGGTAGTACCAAGGCACTTCCATAAATAAGTTCGCTCCCCACATATTGATCAATAGACCACCTACGACAGCACCTATAAACATAGATAACATAATTCTCCAACTCGCGATCTTAGTTACTATTAGTAATAAGGCACCCGCTAAGATGAATAGCTTAGGCATCTCTCCTATTGATCCTGGTATCGCTCCCCACCACATCTGTGCTGGTGTGTATACTTCCGTTACAGCAGCCCAACCCCCTTTGGCCGCTAAGCCAAGCGGAGTAGCTCCTGTGAATCCATCGGCAACCGCCATGCCGCCCTCACCAAAGGTCGACCAGCCGAGCCCGCTAAAGACCCAATCGAAGACCCCATGAATCATTCCATATGATGCGCCCATATATTCTGTGCCTTCTTTCATGATGCCAGACACCCATACCTCATCTCCTGAGATAAAAGTTGGATAAGCGAAGAAGATAAATACACGAGAAAGCAAAGCGATGTTCATAATGTTCATCCCTGTTCCTCCAAATGCTTCTTTACCCACTACTACAGCGAATATGATAGATATAGCCAAGATCCATAATGGTAAATCTGGCGGCATAATCAATGGTATCAAGGCCCCAGATACGAGATAGCCCTCTTCTATCGGATGCCCCTTCTTGGCAGCATATATAAATTCTATTCCTAGACCGACTACATTAGCCACGATGAAAAGCGGTAAAAGCTTCATAAGACCATAGGTAATCTTCAAATGAAAGCCAGCTAAAAAGCTCTCATGCATACCTAACGCAGCAAAATGCTGGTGACCTATATTATAGGTACCAAATATGTACGCCAGTTGCAATCCTATAACCACCATAAACATGGTACGCTTTAGGTCCATCCCATCTTTGATGTGTGTCCCTGATTTCGTTACACTATTCGGTGCGTAGGCAAACGTGAAAAAACCATCAAACAGCGTGTGTAGGAATGGTGATTTCTTTTTGTCTGGTTCTATTTTATGTAAAAATTGGAGTAAGCCCATTTTTATATTTTATTTTTATTCCTATTTACTCGATATGTATAGATTCATAAAAAATCTCAACATCTCTTTTATTATAAACGGTTAAACAAATAACCTAATAAACAGCTTTTCTTATTCTTGATCCATCATTGTAGTCAGCCCCTCACGCAATATCTCTTGCACAGGCTGCTTAGAAGTACACACAAATTCACAAAGTGCTACATCTTCTTCTACTAATTCGTATATCCCTAATCCTTCCATTCTTTCCAGATCATTGACCAAGATGGATTTCAATAAGTGTTGCGGGTAAATATCCATTGGCATGACCTGCTCGTACTGACCAGATACAACGAATGCTCTACCCTCTCCATGTGTGTTCGTATTCGCTACATATCCACCCGCGCCGATCACATTGCTCAAGAAAGTAGGAGATAAACTCGGTCTTGGAGATTGTGGTACCAACCATCCAAACATCTCATACTCATCTCCTTCTGCAAGCACAGAAACTTGATCATCAAAGAAATTCAAGAATTGCTCTTTTGATTTTTGCTGACCTGAGAGCACATCACCACTCACAAAGCGGACATGATCATTCTTCAAGTTAGTATTGATAAGGTCGCCCATATTGGCACCCAAGTAAGTTGTTACATATTTTGGTTGATTCAGCTCTGCACCTGTCAGGGCTACTATTCTCTCCGCATCATAGATGCCCTCCAAAAACATGGAACCTATTGTAGCTACATCTTGCACTCCTAGTGTCCATACCCTTTCTCCTGCATTTATAGCATCTATGTGATGTATCTGTACACCCACATTACCTGCAGGATGTTGTCCATGTATCCAGTGTTTCTCTACACCAGTTGCCCCTGTAAAGATAGGTGATGGATCTTCGTCCTTAGCATCTAGCCCTAAGTGTACCTTCCCCGTTGTCAATTTATTCAACACGTCCAGTCCAGCTTGAAACTCCTTTCCTCTTCCAGCGATGATGATATCTAAATCAGGTGCTAGCGGCGCACTATCAAAAGCAGAAATAAAGATTGCTTTCGGTACTACATTTTGATCCGCTATTACATTATATGGTCTCTGACGTATATGTGCCCATCCACCATTTTCCATCATATACTCTACCAATTCTTTCCTACTCGCATTCTCCAAATCAAATTGTGGAAGTGCACGATGAGAAATCTCTTTATCTCCCAAAATCACGATCTCAGCGATAGAACGTTTTGTTCCTCTATTCACAGTGACTACTTCTCCACTGACTGGTGCGCAATATTTAATGGCAGGATTCTTTTTGTCAAAGAAAATTACATCTCCAGCTTTCACCTCATCCCCTACTTCTACCTCTACTTTTGGTATCGGAGACATTCCGATGAAGTTTTTAGGTTGGATGGCAAAAGTGGATACATTTACATTCTCGTCCACTGTGTATTCTGCAGAACCTTCGAGCTTGATATCAAATCCCTTTTTGAGATACACTATCTTTTCTCCCGCTGCTGGCCCTTCTACTTTTTCGCCAAACAACTCTTGACTAGTAGGTAGGATAGAGAAATTGTTCTTCTTGGTATCTACGCCTAACTCTCGAGCCTCCATTCTCACAAAACTCTCAAATATCATATACACAGCTCCCAAGATGAGAACAGCTACTACTAGTATCAAAGCGTAAGGAAGAAGGTCTGCTGCGCTAGAAAGAAAAATGGTTTGCGCGCTCAGATTGGAACTCAAAAAAAAGAGAGGTAAAACAGCACCGATTTTGGCTATTTTTCTTTTCAAAATACAGTATTTTATTAGTTTTTTAAAAAACATCGCAAAGATAGCAAGCTTTTATATTAATTGTTCTGGTCATAAGTCTTTCTTAATAGACCATTCTTATTTAGATTAATTCTAGATAAGAAGCTATTTTATTGTACTTAACTCCCTTTATTACGAAGATTTGTGTCATCAGGTACAATTTGAAAGAATTGCATTTCGTAAATAGTACAACCCAGATTTTGATAGTAATATGGTGAGTTTTTAAGCGGGGCCACCACGATGTAGACTTCGGCGGAGCCTACGTCTACACGTGGCCAGGCTCTCTGCTATATGCTGACTGAAAATAGTCAGCATGCCGCTGCCGATCCTTTGTCTCTAGCGCCCTCCGGTTGCAGGGCTTAGGCTTTCGCCACGCCGACCGAAAATAAATGTAAAACCAAAAAAAATTACATGTAAAATGTAAAAGTGAGCATTTCTCAATTGTTACTATTCCATCTTCAAATCTTGCATGCCTCCCATGAAGCATGGGACACAGTCAGCAAGAGCCTCGGTTCCCTGTCTGACTAGTCATACAAACGGGCCGCCTTAAATATGTCCACTGGACATATTTTGCTTCGCATCAGTTGGTCATTCATTTTTCTGGTTTGCGGTTTTACATTTTGCGTTTTACTTCTTGCCTTTCTCTAATGATTATGAAACAGTACAGTTTACAACTATTACTACTTCTAAATAAAACCAAAATCCAAAAAGCCCAGCGGGGTGACATATTCATAGCTCAGTGCGTAAGCACTGGGCAAGAAATAAAGAAAGATCCAAATTGGCGTGATTTTTTAGAAAAAATCATGACAATTTGCCAGTCAAAATTATTTCGATATTAAAAGAAGAAACCAAAATTTGTCAACCACAGATAGGAAATTCGTCATTTATAATTCCTTATAATCACCTTTTCATTCAAAACACTTCCATCCTGCATTCGGATACTCAACACATAAACTCCTGCTGAAAAACCACCAACTGATAATTCCACATCAGAATTACGAACAGATTGTTCTAGCACTAATTGCCCTAGACTGGAATACATTCTCACATCTTCTATTTCTCCTCCATTCGACTGAATATTCAAAATACTATTGGTCGGATTTGGAAAAACTTGAATCGATGACTTATCAATGTCTTGAACTGAAGTAATAATACATCCCTCAAGTTCCGTATAGTCAAAATCAAGGCTCTCATAATTTCTAAAGATCTCTGGCCAACCTGCAGTTACTTGATTAGAACCTCTTCCTAACAATCCCCTTTCCGAACCAACACCGTCAATAATTCTACCTAAATCAAAATACTCATTATCAGCATTTGGAATTGATTGTGTCTGAATAATTCTAAGCTGTTCATCATTTGACAATTCCACAAATTCCTGGTCCAGAATCGTATATCTTAGAGCAGCCCCACTTGGTTCGAATGCGCCTTGACTAGAAGAGATATCATAGAATCTAAAATTACTAGGCAAAAAGAAAGTAACAGTATCTCCAATCATAAGGCTCGGAGAAAAATCGTATAATATTTTGAATTCGTCTTGTTCATAGAAAAATACTTGAGTAGCATCTACATCATAAAAACAAATCAGTCTAGTTTCTTCTACAAATACTCCTTCATCGCTTAAACCCAGAATAGAACATAAGCGATTATCGATTAGCGTATCACCTACCACATC
>CAYWOZ010000033.1:0-21534 GCA_964458675.1 uncultured Saprospiraceae bacterium | reverse complement strand
CTGCTTTACGCTTAGCTTCTTCGTCTGCTTTACGCTTAGCTTCTTCGTCTGCTTTACGCTTAGCTTCTTCGTCTGCTTTGCGCTTAGCTTCTATCGCAGCAAGTCTTGCAGTTTCTTCTTCTTTAGCTCTAACTGCTAATAAGGATGCAGACATCAAGGTGGTGCCGACCATCTTTGAACCAAACCCAATAGTTGAATCTGCTCCTTGAATCCACTTTAAGTCCGTCATCATTGCAGCTTCATTATCATAAGGACAGGAACGAGCTATTTCTTGACTATTACCAGCTTTTAGGGTATAAAAATATTCACCATTTTCATTTAAAGTCTTCCATCTTTCTTCTAGAGGAGCATTTTTGATAACTGAACTGATTCCATTATCTCTTCCTTTGGTACTTGTATAGCCTTCTGACCGGAGGTAGGTTTTTTTATTATTGTTGTAGCCAAAGTAAGACTCACCATTTGCATCAAAGTTATGGAACCCATTATTGTTACTAATATAGGCTGCGCATTCAAGGTACTCATCCTTAGCACCAGCAGTAGCTCCTCCAGCTGTAAAATCTCCTAAAAGAAGTGCAATAGAATTTCGCATATCCTCTTCTGTATTGTAGAAGAAACTCTTTCCTACATTTTCCTTCTTTTCATTTTGCACATAAAAATAGTATTTGCCATTTTTAGCGATTTTGACTTCGTAGTTGGCATCTGAAGGGGAAAAACTCATTGCTGTATCTAAGCCAGCTTGTGCATCCGCTTCGGTGTCATATCCTTTAACATTACTGTTGAAAAAGACTGATTTATCGTTTTTATCCCTTAAAATAAAGTAATAGCGCTTATTCCCTCCACTTTGAAATATTTGCCATTTCACATCATTGATAGGGTAGTCACCTGTTTTGAGGATAACTTTTTCACCCTTTGCTTTCTTAGGAGTAGTTCTCTTTTTTCGCTTTTTCTTTGGCTTATCTGCATCTTCATTCGGCGTAGGCGCTTGATAAGTCGGTACGGCAATGTTGGAAGTGGTTGTAATTGCGTCTCCAGTTCTGGCAACAAAGTTAGCTCCTTCATTACCAGTATTTGTATTACCAGCATTGGCACCCGTGTTTCCTTTACCTTGTAGAAGGCTTATAGCATTATTTATTTCTTGTTCAGAGTTATACCAGGCACTTGTGGCTATTTCTTGGTGATTCCCTGCCTTTAAATCAAAGTAAAATTTATTATTTCGTTGATGTTTTTTTCTATCATAACGCTCTGCAATCACTCTATTTTTATCAACTGATGCGATTCCGTTGTCTCTGCCATTGGCTGAGCTATACCCCTCACTAATCAAATGAATGGTTCCATTTACTCTGTACGAAAAATAAAACTCCCCATCTTTTTCAAAGGAATCGAAACCATCTTTAGTGTCTCCACCATTATCCTGGTAAAACGCTAATGGTTTGTAATCATCACTTGCTCCATCTGTTTTGTACGAATTTGTGGTTTTCTCAATTTTGTCATTTGCGGCTTCTTGTGCTTCTTCCTTCTGCGCCTCTTTTAATAGATTGGCTCCCATGTTGTATAGGCTCTCTTTCGCTTGACCGCTAGCAACTTGACTAGACCACCCATCATCGGTAGTAGCTATAACTTTTCCGTCTAGCTTGAAATTAAATTTGAAATTCCCATCTGCTTGAAAATCATCGAATGGAGAGCGATTAGCAATTTGCTCTAAAGTCCTCATTTTGGCTTTATCGCGTTCGGGTTTGGTGTCGAAAGGGATTGATTTTAAAATAGTTTTACCTCCATCATCAAGGAAGCTGAAGAAGAATTTCTTACTTTTCTTAGTTTTAAAAGTGCGAACTTTCATAATACGTTGGTTTTGTCGTTTATCTTATTCTCAGTGTGCTATTTTGGAGCTTCATTTAGGTCAGCACCATTGAAGCATAGCTACTTTATTAAGATGACTTTTTAGAAAAATGTCACTTACTTTACAATAATAAATATTTGATTCTAATAATAAGAATTTGAAAGCAGCTATTTTGGATAAAATGCTGATTTACAAGGTGTAAAATGTTAAAACCCGTGCAAAAGAGCCAGAATTCTTATTTTGGGTAGTACTTTTTCCACTTTTGCTTCAAAATCGATAAGACCTTGTTTTCCATTGCATTATCTCCTGGTTTGTATATAGCTCTATTTTTCAATTTTTCAGGCATAAATTCTTGAGCTACAAAATTGCCAGGATAGTCATGGGAGTATTTATATCCTTTTCCATAATCCAACTTTTTCATAAGCTTAGTTGGAGCATTTCGTAATTGAAGTGGAACAGAAAGGTTACCCGTTTCTTTTACTATAGCTTGGGCTTTGTTGATAGCCATATAAGCACTATTACTTTTCTCGCAATTAGCTAAATAGATTGTAGCCTGACTTAAAATAATTCTAGATTCTGGCATGCCTATGTTTTGGATGGCCTGCATGGCCGTATTAGCCATGAGAAGTGCATTTGGATTGGCTAAACCAATGTCTTCTGAGGCTAGAATGAGTAGTCGACGTGCAATGAATTTTATATCTTCTCCTCCTTCAAGCATTCTTGCCAAATAATATACCGCCGCATTTGGATCGCTCCCTCTTATCGATTTTATAAATGCACTTATGATGTCATAGTGATGTTCTCCAGCTTTATCGTAAAGCACTAAATTCTCTTGGATAAGTTCTTGAACCAAGATATTTTGAATAGGTTTGTTTTCGACATTTGCATTAACCACTATCTCCAATACATTTAAAAGCTTTCTAGCATCACCTCCAGAGAGTCTTATTAATGCTTCATATTCTTTTATTTTGATGTTTTTTGGAGCTAATATTTCGTCCTTTTCTATGGTTTGGTTAACTATATCGATTAGTTCTTCTTCAGTCAAATGATTCAAAACGTAAACTTGTGCTCTGCTAAGCAATGCCGAAATAACTTCAAAGGATGGGTTTTCTGTAGTTGCTCCAATCAATGTAATAATTCCTTTTTCGACTGCTCCTAATAATGAATCTTGCTGCGACTTGCTAAAACGATGAATCTCATCAATAAACAAAATAGGATTAGCTCTATTAAAAAATTGTTTGGATTTTGCTTTGGCTATGGTCTCTCGTATATCTTTTACTCCCGAATTAATAGCACTAAGCGTATAAAAGGGTCTCTCTAATGCTTGTGAAATGATGAAAGCTAGGGTGGTCTTTCCAACACCAGGAGGTCCCCATAGAATAAAGGAGGGCACGTTACCACTTTCAATGGCTTTTCTAAGAATCCCTTTTTCTCCTACAAGATGGCTTTGGCCAACGTAATCCTCTAAGGTAGTAGGCCTCATTCTTTCTGCTAATGGTTTGTTCATAACGCACTCCTATATTTTAGACTCTAAAGAAAGCAATTTTTGAAGCAATACAGGACTGTTCTTATTAGAGATTATAAAGAGGCGGGTTTCTAAATTATTTCACTTTGATTGGAATAAGATGATTTTAGCCACGAAAAGGCTTAAATTATTAGTTTAAACCTCGATTTAGAAAGAAATATTAATTTTTAAATTTTTCTTTCTTTCTTTTTCGCAGCTAAAACTTTAATAAATAATACCTTATGTATTATTGTTAATTAAATATAAAATATTTTTTAAATCGACCCAACCTCAGTTCTAAATATTTCGTGTGTACTATTGAAAGGATGCAAAAAATTCGATTAATAATAACACGATTGCCAGCATTCCATAAACCGTTTACCTTTTAGAACAAAGTATTCATGAGATTTATCTCATAACCGATTTAAAAATGTTTTCAAATAAGCTGATCGAAAGCCTATCGGGGAGGGAAACCCGATAGGGCTTTTTTTTAAGGTTTTAGATATCATTTTTTTAACTCATAATACTTTTGTAGACTGTAGAGTCTATAAATCAATAAGGTAAAAATTAGGTTTACAAGATGAAGGTAAACGATTCACTCATAAAAGACTGTATAGCTGGAGATCGAAAAGCTCAGTTCAGTTTGCATAAAATGTGCTACAGCATTTTGATGAGTGTTTGCCTTAGATATAAAGTAGATAGAGATGAAGCAAAATCCTCAGTGAATGCTGGGTTTTTGAAAATAATAAATAGCCTTAACCAGTACAATCCTAATATACCGTTTGACGCTTGGATACGTCGTATCATGATAAACCATGTCATCGACGAATTCAGAAAGAACAGAAAAGTTCAAGAGTTAATTGAATATACCGATTTCACTGAAAAACAAATGCCAGAAATGGTAGATTTCAATGAGGCAGATAAAGCTTTTGATGCCTCAGACTTGGAATCAATGATTAAAAGTTTACCTCCAGTTACACAAAAGGTTTTTAATCTTTTTGCGATTGATGGATATTCACACCAAGAGGTCAGCAAACTTTTAAAAATTACCGAAGGCACTTCCAAATGGCATGTTAGTTCTGCTAGGAAAAAACTTCAAGAATTAATTAATAATACATTGAATTCTCAAAAGCGATTTAGTAAATGAGTAATCAGTTAGATAATTTTTTTAAAAACAAGTTGCAAGATAGAACTTTCGATTATGATGAAAGTGCTTGGGATGATGCTCGTGTTTTAATAGAGTTAGACGAAAAGAAAAGGAGACGTCGTAAATGGCTAATTCTATTTTCTTCTATTGCATTGATTTCAGCAATCGGCGCAGCTGCGTTTTATCTAGGTAGGAATAGCGTGTTACCATCCGATGAGCGTCAGATTGAAACATCTATCGCCCAAAACAATGAAAACAATACTCTTAATTCTGAATTGAATGTAGAGTCTACAAACATAAAGAAGATTGAGCTTGAACAAAAAACAATTGGGATAACAAATGAATCTATCACTGAAGTTGAAGATGGAACAGTTCCAACTGGATTAAAGGCTAAAACTTATTCAAGTAAAAGGAATTCAATAAATAATAATCGTTTGGCAAACGGAAAACAAAATAGCATATCTACTAAAGAATCTATTAATGCTTTGGGAGCGACTAGTACCTTAGAAATATCCGATAGACCTGTTACAGCAGTTTATAATCCACACGAAGGTGCGGTTGCTACCCCAAAGCATTTTGATTCTGCGAATGAAGTCTTAGTTCAAAAGGAATCTAGTTTTTCAAGATTATCTTTACTTAATAATGAATTATTACTTCTGGATTTTGAAATAGATAATAATCTGACATCTCAATTACCTAAACCGTTCGAAGTTCCAGAAGGGCCTTCTCCAATAACTAAAGCGTCGAAATTATTTTTTGGACTTAGAGCAGGTGCCTCAATTGCTCCATCTTCCTTTTTAGATTTTGATGGAGGTATTTATGTTCAGTACAATCTTAATAGAAATCTGGCAATATCTCTTCAACCACATTATACTGTTCAGCAATTATCTCAACAAATGGTGGGAGAAAGTATAGTTAATGAGTTTGGTTTTGGACTAAGAACTTCTGCATTTTCATTAGTGGCTGAATCTATAAGAAGCTACCATGCCCCTATACTTTTGTCATATTCATTTGGGAATAAAAATTTAGATTTATCGGAGGCTACAAATAATCGTTTTTTAAAACACAAGATATCTACAGGTATTTCCTATGTGTATTTAGATGGCATCACTGGAGCAATTGACCAAAAAGGTACAGAAGATCCATCCCAAATAGAAACTGGATGGCTCAATGAAAATGCCTTTAACAGGCATAATGCAGAATTACTTCTAGGTTATGAATACTATTTTACAAAGCGATTGTCCTTAGGAGCAATGGCTAGATATAGACTTAGAAATCAATTTTCAGATTTATTTGTACAGCAAAACTCAACAGTTACTCAGCCGAGTCCTTACTATATAGGATTGCAAGCATTATACAGATTGAATTAATAGCACAAAATGAACGCATACACATTGAAGAACGACTCATACATATCATCAGTATTTACTTTTTTATTGCTTCTTGCTTTAATTACAAGTTGCGACCGAAATACGCTTGAACTACCGGAATCAACTGGTGGGCCAGGAGGTGATGATCCATTATTTGGATTGGAAATGATATTTGATAATACTCCGATTTCAGTCTTAGCAGGTGTTGCAGACATTTTCAATCATACTGATTTAGATTCTGATCAAAATGAGATTTATACTTTTAGTGGATCTTTAGCTCCAGTAAATTGTAATGTCGATTGCCCGAACTCATTTACTATGCAGCTGAGAAATTTTGAAACTGGAATTTCCGGTTTTAACCTGGAACAATCTGTTGGTCCAAGATCCTATGCCTTTAAATCCGATGTACAACCTGTTTATGATGCCTTAAAAGTCGACCTCAATATAATTAGTGATATTCCTTCTGCTAGATACACATGGGAAATAGATTCTAATTTTTTTACTCAGGAAATACCCAATGATATTCGTATTATCAATGACGAAGGAACAATTAGCGGCATCCGTACAAGATTGACTGTTTTAGATGAAGACACGGGATTATCTTCTTTCATGGTAAGAAAATTAGAAGTTGATGAAAATATAGATAGAATTTCTCCTACTATCCAAATCGAACAAATAGAAGCGGATAGTGTAGTAATCAGGGTAGTGCATTCAATGACTAGTTTTTTTACTCCAATAGGCGTTATTTGGGGCATTGAAGATCTCGATGGTAAGAATAAAATGTCTGTTACTTTAAGAGCAGATCAAGAACTTCGGCTTAGGTTAGGAGAGGGTAAGGACATAAAAAGTACCACTCAGTTTCAAGCATTGGTTGGTTTAGAAGGTACCTTCACTGGGACCGGAACACAAATTAGGTATGATGAAAATGAAGGCTTAATTTATCATAACGCGGAATTTGATTACGAAATAATAGAAAGAATCGAAGATGGCTCAGCATTAGATTTGCAAACCTTTGAGTTCATCTATGTTGATGAAGACGGCACTACTTTTAGCACCGCTAAAGGAGAACAACCCAAAACATCGCTTTTCGAAATACAAAGTGTAGAACCTTTTTTAGAAAATAGTCGAGGACAAGAAACGGTAAAAATTGATTGTCAATTTAGTTGCACCCTATTTGCAGATGATGGCACACAAAGAATAATACAAAATGCCCAAGCAACCATTGCATTGGCCATTCCATAAATTTTTAGGTTATTGACGTAGATGTCGATTGCATTATTAACACGTAATCAGATTGAAAAATATCTGGAATGACACAGCTCAACGAAAAAAATATAAAGCTATATTTGGAGCTATTCCGATAATCCAACAATTTTATTGTTGGATTATTTTTTTTCCATTTGGTATAAAAGCTTATCTGAAATAAGAAGCACCATTCATATCTATTATAGAACCAGTCATATAGCCTATCCCTTCACTGGATAGGAACAAAACAGCTTTTGCAATTTCTACTGGTTCTGCAGCGCGATTAAGAGGACTTTGGGCTAAAATTTCCTTTCCTTTGTCTCCATGCAAATAAGAAAATGCCATGTCTGTATCAACGAAACCAGGGGCTAGTGCTGCAACGAATATTTTTGGAGCAAGCTTCTTAGCCAGAGATTGTGTTAAAGAATTCAGCCCTGCTTTGGCAGCACCATACGCAGGATGATCTGGTTCCCCACGATAAGCGCCTCTAGAAGTAATATTTATTATTTTTCCTGACCCTTGAAGTAGCATGTAGTTGGCTACACAAAAACAAATGTTGGCGGGTGCATTCAAGTTAATATCTATAGTCTTTGTCCATTTGTACTGCCATTCATTGTAAGGAATCTTATCTATTTCGTGAGGAATATAAACGCCCGCATTATTAATAAGAATGTCAATTTGACCATATTTGAGCGCGACGTCTTTGACCATTTTTCTGACCTCCTCTGGTTTGCTCACATCGCATCTAATAGAGTAGTGATCCATGTTTCGCATCTCTACTTGTGTTTTTTGCGCCTCCACTTCATTGCTATAGTACACCATAATCACCTTTGCCTGTGCTTGGCCAAATGCAAGTGAAATTGCCTTTCCTATTCCGCGCGTGCCGCCAGTTATTAGTACTACTTTGTTCTTAAAGTCAAATGTCATAAGTGGTTTTCTAGATCTGTGCAAAAACGAATAAAGCTATCTTTGATTTCTCAAAGATAGCCCTATTTAATATTATTCCTATTGTAAAAGTAAGTCGATTGTTTACTTTGTATTTGACTTCACCATTTTTCGTGTATAGATGGCATCTCCTTTTGTAAATTCTACATAGTAGATCCCATTTTCTAAATTACTAGTCTCGATAGTTGCTTTTATATCATTCTTTACGATTGGTGTACCGATCTCTCTTCCTAATGCATCATACACCTTGATCTTTACATTTTCTATATCATCTACTTCGATAGTAAGTAGGTCAACGAATGGATTTGGGAATGTATTTAAATTTCCAAATTCCACAGGAACCGCATTTGCTAGGATTACATCATGGTGTGTTGGTGAAGTCACAGGTGGTTCATAAGTACCTCCTATTGGTGGCTCTTCCTCTTCTATAGGTGTAGTCTTAATAAATACAGGTGTAGCAGTTAAATTAAACAGTGGGTTCTCTACTGGAAATGCTTCTTTTGTCATGGAGAAATCCCAGTACATTACTTCAGTTGTTTCATTGAAGTATTCTCCAGCTAATACAATTGGTGCAGAAGCTTCTTCACTTTCATCTTCCCTAGTCTCAGCCCAAACGGCTATAATTGTTTCCCCTTCTACATTTTCGAAAACAGCTCCTTCTATAAATTCTGCCCCTCTTAGTACTTCAGTTTTAGATTCACTATAAGTATATCCTTTTAATACTTCAGCGGTAGTTTTAAACGAGACACCACCATTAGTATACTCATGCGTGTATACTTCTTTATTCATAATAGGTTCGTAAAGCCCCATAAAATTAAATTCTGGACTATAATCATTTGGAATACCATCTTCGGCAATATTATAGATGTAATACTGCTTGATGTCTTCCTTGTGAGAGAGAATCAAAGCCTTCATATTGAAATTCTTAGACGCTTCTTCAGATCCAATATAATCTTTAAATTCCTTTCTAGGTATATTGCACTCCGTAGTGATATACAATTTTTCTGGGTATGTTTCCCCATCATATCCATACTCTGCTAATACGTCTTCGAAGTCTCTTTTCTTTTGTACATAAAGTTGAGCTGCTTTATCCGAATGTCTTTCATATTTGAAGCCATTTGTTTCTAAATCCCAAGTACGAATTCCTTCTAAGTGTGGATAAGAGTGAAAACTTAACACATCAAAATATGCTCCTCCAGCCAATGGATATTCTGGAGTTATCTTTCCTCCATCTGGGTTATCACTATGTCTTAGTACTGCATCCATAAAACTTGGGAATCCAACTCCTCCAGTACATACTAGTGCATCAGGATTGAGGTGTTTGATAACTTCATAACTTACACGTAGCATTCTATTGTATGACCAAATAGGCGCGCCTAGTGCATACGAACATGGATCCGGATCATTTTCATACCAGTTACCTTCTACTCCTCTTGGCTTCCAAGCATTTCCACCATAATCGAAATCAGGCTCATTCCAAATTTCATAAAACTTTATATTCTCGCCATACAGTGGGATTAACTTATAAAGATATACCGCTAAGTAATTGGTATCATTAACAGCAGTTCCGTTTTCACCATTGTCCCATATAGGAGACCATAAGTTTTTGAAAATCCGTGCATCAGTTTCTTCACAATATTCGTATTTCTCTCTATGATCCTCAGATGGATATCCGACGATGGCAACATTATTTTTCATTCCTAATTCCCCGTAATAATCAAATGTAGAAGTACGGATATCATATCCCCAAGATTCCAAAAAGAATTCCCATAGACCAGGTCGTAATACATTGACTCCTGCGCCATGAATTCCTGCGTTTGCTTTTCCTCTAGCTATTTCAGCTATCTGCTCGTCTGAGTAAGGTGGATTGTATCCCATATTTGTGCCATAACCGAACTCTTCATTGTATTCTGGGACAAATTCATTTGCGGTGAAGTTAGGTTGTGCGAATGCTATCATAGGTAGCAAACAAACAATCACCATTGTGTGTAGTTTTTTAAACATTTCTCAATACTTTTTAAATTCTCAAATAAATTCAGCGGGGAGTTATAAATTTCTATTCTCTATAAACTTGCTGTGGGGGGAGATGCATTCCAAAAATGCACGTGGGGAGAATTTGGATTGGGAAGTATACAAAGGGAGATGCGAACATAGTGCCAGTTAGATTGGCAGAGATGACTTTGCTTTTGGATTGACCTTGTTATCTTAAAAGAAAGCCCTAAAATAAAGGGCTAGGGTACTTATTTCTTTAACATATATTTCTCTATATAATGTGAGGATAAATTACATATCTATACCTTTAAGGGTAGTCACAGAATGGGAATCAGTAAACCAAACATTAGGTATTGCTTATATGTATTGGATACTCATGTAAAGATTATTATAAGCCGATTTCTTTAGTATCCCTTTTCTACAAATAAAAAAAGCGCCCAAAATGTGATACACAAAAGGCGCTTTTAAATACTTTTCTTTAATCTTTCTTGTAGGTCAGTTTTTATTTTTCTTCTGCTGGGGGAGGAGTTACTTTTCCACCAGATATTTTTTTGTCATTCTTGTAAACAAAGTCCATTATAATCTGTTCCCCTTCATTATAAAATACACTTCGGCCATTTTTTTTGCCATTTTTGTACATAGTTTCTTGTTGCTTCTTTCCATTACTATAGTAAGTGTTGTAGGTGCCATTTATTTCACCATGCGTGTATTCGATATACTTCTGCGCTCTATTGTATTTGTATTCCGCATAGATTCCATGAATATTTCCTGCATCATAATCTACTCTTTTCAATATAGTCCCATTATTCGAAAACTCCATAGAGACGCCATTTAGATTGTTGTCGTAATAGTTATTGATTGCTTTTATTTTTCCAGTATCCCGACCAGTATGGTAGGTAACCCAAGCGCCTTCTTTTTTTCCATTTTTCATTTGCCCTTCACTCATGACAAAACCATCTTTAGGGTGCTTGTGCTTGACATGTTTTAGTCCGCTAGTACTGTAGTCGGTAGTCACTACTATAGAAGGTGGAGCATCTACATTTGCAGTCGGTGCAGAAGTGTTCGTAGTGTTAGCACTGCTACTGGAACTACTGCCACCACCACAAGACATCATTAGGGCTAAAATTGCTAGCGTACATATGTTTAATAAGATTTTCATATTATGATTTTGTTTTATGCAAAAATAACAATTGTGAAAAATAATTAAAATCTTAGGTATATAAATTTAGCGCTAATTGATTTCGTTTTTTGCAGTACATTGCGCTTATAATATTATGTACTAAGCATGAAAATGATGGCACCAAGAGAGCCAATGTGAAAATAGGCCGCCTAGTAGATATAGTTCAAAAGCAAGATCAGAGGTCTGGTGAACTGACGCGAGGCTTAGTCAAGCGTGTCTTGACAAAATCAAGCACTCACCCTCATGGAATAAAAGTGATGCTAGACACCGGTGAAGTTGGCAGAGTGAAAGAGGTGCTACCAGATGAATGATAGTTTGGAACTAAATGTAAAACCGAAAATAATGAATGTAAAATTCTTCTTTTGCATTTTCAATCTTTTATTTTAATCTTTAAGAGGGCGCTTATATCTGGTCATCCGCTTGTACTCGATACTCTAGATATACATTCAGAATAGGTCTGACTAGTATTCGCTCTACACCATAAATAGTTGAAGGAGATGCAATTTGTCCATGTCCCGATATCTAACCCCTATTTAGACGGACAAAGGGTAGTAGCAGTGGACGACGGAGGAGTCCAGTCCGTGTGGAGGCTGCGGGCTTGGCAGGGACCGGGCTGCGAATGACCTGGTCACATGACGCGGGTGGCCGTGGTCTGCATCGAGCGCTGGCGTAGGGGCGTAACGCTTTGCGCCCAAGAAGCGCAGTCAAAGTCATGTGATGGCCCATAATAATCAGCAAGAGTATTTAGCAAAGAGCAGGAGGTAGCACCCAATAGAGAAACTAGAAGTTAGACGTTAGACGGATATAATTCTAATGTCTAACTTCTAATATCTAACATCTTCTTTTCCTACATTTGTATTTCAATTAATACGCATGACAAATAAAGAAATAGCCTCTGTATTTAAAAACCTAGCAGCGATTATGGAGCTGCATAATGAAAGTGTATTTAAGACTAGGTCCTACAATACGGCTTATGTAAATCTTAGAAAACTAGATAGCCCTCTAGCTGAGATGGATGATAATACTATGAGTGCTTTGCCTGGGGTAGGCAAAGCGATACAAGACAAAATCAAAGAGTTGCTATCCACTGGCTCCCTATCTACCTATGAGAAATATGCTGCAATCACGCCACCTGGTATTATAGATATGCTGAGTATTAAAGGATTGGGGCCTAAAAAAATAAAAACGATATGGGAGGAAATGGAAATAGAAACTGTAGGCGAATTACTCTATGCCTGCAATGAAAATCGGCTTTCTCAAATCAAAGGTTTTGGTGCAAAATCGCAAGAGGATATCCGCCAAAAAATTGAGTATTACTTCCAGTCCCAAGGCAAGTTTAGATATGGACAACTCATGTCTATAGCGGAAGAATTACTGGAAGGTATCCGATACATATATACTGGAACAGATGTGGAGTTGACGGGTGCCATCCGCAGAAAATGCAATACTCTTGATAAAATAGAAATCATTATAGGCGATACAGAACTGGCAGAAGAGATATATGAAAATGGTTTGCTCGAAATCATAAGCGAAGAGGAGGGAGTCATAGAGGCAAAGACCGAAAATGGGATTCTAGTGATTTTGTATTTAGTAGATGAGGCAGACTTTGCGCCGAGTTGGTTTTATACCTCCGCAGCAGAAGAATTTAGAGAGGCGATTGGCGATTTGCCCTTAGGAGAATTTGCTAATGAACAAGCCATATTCGATAAGCTCGGCCTACCTTATTATATACCTGAAATGCGAGAAGGAAGTATGTATGGAACCAAAGATTATGGGGATATCATAGAGGCTACGGATATCAAAGGGGTTATACATTCTCATACCACTTACAGTGATGGGGTACATACACTAAGACAAATGGCTGAAGCGGCAAAAGAAAGAGGCTATTCCTACATAGGGATTACAGACCATTCTCAAACCGCCTTTTACGCCAATGGTTTAAAACCGGATCGACTGTGGCAACAAATAGAAGAGATAGATAAATTGAATGCCTCTCTTTCGGATTTTAAAATATTAAAAGGTATCGAATCAGACATACTCAATGATGGTCGCTTAGACTATGAACAGGATATGTTAGATCAATTAGATTTTGTAGTAGCTAGTGTACATGCGAATCTGAAAATGGATGAAGAAAAGGCGACTACTAGAATCCTCAAAGCTATTGAGCATCCTTCGACTTCAATACTAGGGCATCCGACTGGAAGACTATTGTTATCCAGAAAAGGGTACCCACTTGATCATAAAAAAATCATAGACGCTTGTGCAGTTCATAAGGTCAGTATAGAACTGAATGCTAATCCGCATCGATTGGATATAGATTGGGAGTGGATCCCGTATTGCATGAAAAAGGGGGTACTTATAAGTATAAACCCGGACGCCCATAGTATCAATGGGATTGATGATATTGCATATGGGGTGGCCTCTGCAAGGAAAGGGGGGCTAACTAAAGCTTTTTGTTTAAATGCTCTCGATATAGATAGCTTTTTAGAGAAAATCTCAAAGAATTAATTGAGCACCGTAAGCAATGAAGTTTAAGCCCTTTTTTAGATTAAGTGTTGATAAACAGCTTGTTAGGGTTGTGAAATTTGTATTAACAAGCCATTAACAAGGCTTGTATGCCTATTAACAGTGCTAAGAAAGAACATAATGTACCTTTACATTGTCGATATATAATCGCTTTGTATCGCCCAGAAGAGGGTTGAGATAATGAGTATGATTCTGACAAATACCTTATTAAGGTTTTTAATATTTAATTAATTAATCTATTTTTGTCCATTATTTAAGGACTTAACTAAATTCAAAAAATTTTAAGAGATGAAGCAATCATTTTTTTCTTGCCTTATGATCTTGTTTATGAGCGCATTCGTTGTGTCTTGTGCAAGTGATGCTGCTGCAGATGGCAAAGCTGCATTAAAGACAAACGACGCAACTGCGACAACAACAAGCAACGATCCTCCAAAGCCTAGTACTGCTGCACCAGCCGTTCCAACAGGCCCTACTACTGTAATGTCTTTCGACGCTACTGAATTTGACTTCGGTACGGTTGATGAAGGGGAAAAAGTTTCTCATACATATTCTTTCAAGAATACAGGTGATGAGCCATTAATTCTTAGCAACGCGAAAGGAAGTTGCGGATGTACTGTGCCAAAGTGGCCGAAAGAGCCAATTCCTCCAGGGGAAGATGGTGAGATCATCGTAGAATTCAATTCTAAGAACAAAAAAGGTAAACGTAACCAAAAAGTTACTATTACTGCAAATACAAATCCGCCTCAGTCTTTCATTTACTTGAAAGGAGAAGTGAATCCTTCAGCTGAAGCTGCAACTACAGCTCCAGCTCAATAATCAATTTTTGGAAATTGATTATTTTCAAAGGAAAGTAAACAAAAGAACCTGTACTGAATTTATTTAGTACAGGTTTTTTTATTCTCACTACCAAATAAAAGCATGGCCTCCAATCCGATCAAAAATTATCTTTCCTTAGTAAAATTTAGCCATACCATTTTTGCGCTTCCTTTTGCTTTAGTGGGGTATTTTTTAGGCACGCATTTTTCTAATTTTGCTTTTGAGAGTAAAACCCTTCTTTTGGTTTTAGGATGTATGATATTTGCGCGGTCTGCAGCTATGGCCTTCAATAGATTGGTTGATAGAGATATAGATAAAGAAAACCCCCGCACGGCTGTCAGAGAAATACCTGCCGGAAAAGTGTCCGTAAATTCAGCAAGGCTCTTTGTTCTGATAAATTGTCTTGCCTTTATGCTTTGCGCATATCTCATCAATCTTACTTGTTTTTTTCTTTCTCCAATAGCCTTATTAATTATTCTAGGATACAGCTACACCAAGCGTTTTACTTCATTATGTCACTTTGTTCTGGGTTTAGGATTGGGACTGGCACCAGTGGGTGCTTTTATAGCTGTGACGGATCAGTTTTATTTTATACCTATACTATATGGTATAGTCGTTTTTCTGTGGGTAGCAGGTTTTGATATAATATATGCTTTGCAAGACGAAGACTTTGATCAAAAGCATAAGTTGAATTCAGTTCCTTCTACTTTAGGGCAGTCTAGAGCCAGGCTACTTTCTATCATTGTACATATATTGACAGCAGCTATTTTAATATATAGCGCCTCTGCTGCTTCTGCAGCGTATCCTACACTCGGTCTATTACATTGGATCGGAACAGGCATATTTATTCTACTTATATTTTACCAACACCTTGTTATTCAAAAGGGAGGACTTGAAAAGATAGGGCTTGCCTTTTTTACCACGAATGGCCTCGCGAGTCTATTGTTTGGATTACTCTTTATTATTGATATCGCCTTGATATAGCTGGGTTTATAAAGTTTATAGCCCACAGCATAATGAATTCTAATATATATAAAAAAGTTTAATTTGTTGGCATGATTTTCGGACGCTAAACATAGAATGTTAAATCATAAATTTAATAGATATGTTTAAGACTGGTTTGAAAACAGTGTCATCATTTATGCAAAGTACTAAGACCCAAGGATTAATCATCACTTTGATGTTACTACTAGGCAGCGGTGTGTGCCTTGCAAATGGACCAATATTACAAGAAGATTTCTTTACTATTGATATTGATGACTGCGATGGGATGGGGGAGTTGTGTATCGATATTCCATTCGGAGAAGCATTTAATTATGACTTTTTAGTTAATGGTGCTCCATATGCTGGGATGTTGACGGGCTGCAATCTAGATACCATTTTTAATTATGGATATGCGGATGTTCCTACTCCAGGGCCATATTTCTTAGATAGTTGGATAGTCAATGGAGATGTATTTTCGGGAGACTTTCCAGATATGTTTGCTTTAGTAGATTCTATGAATATTTGGGATCCTCTTGGGAATTGGGAAATCAATACAATGGCGCAACTGTTAATAGGTGGTTATCCAGGCAATCAGTATAGTGAAATGAATATTAATATGCTATTGCTGAATAGTCCTACGATACTAGATATTAATATCGGTACAGAACCAGCTGGAACCCTATTCACATTTGAAAGAGGCTTACATGAAGTTGTTATTTTAGAGCAATTGTCAGGATGTTTGGACACTTTTCAAGTAGCGGTTAGCTGCATTCAAAGTGATATAGTAATGTTCGATATCCTAGAAGGAGATTCAGAAACACATTGCTTAGACTTTTCAGAATTGCCTGGTTTCACACAGAACGTAAGTAATATTCACCCAGTGGGTTCTAATCCAGTAGCTAACTATTCTTTTGTAAACGGAAATTCATGTGTTCAGATTGACGCTGTTAATATTGGTGTTGATACTGCATGTATTGTTTTTTGTGATCAGTTAAACTTTTGTGATACTACCTTTATATATGTGAATGTCACAGATGGTATGATGCACACTGTAGACACATCATATGTTACTATTCCTGTATACAATGGCTCTAGTTTCTGTTTTGTAGATGAGTTTAACGGAAATTCTGTATCAGCAATAATGGGATGTGACAATGCAGATGAAACCGTTTCTTTTAGTGGATTGGACGCAATGAACTGTATTGATTACTCAGCAAATCAATTAGGCGATGATATTATTTGCATTGTTTTTACAGATAATGCAGGAAATACACATACATCTTACCTAATTGTCATGGTGACACCTCCAAACCCAGAAATTATACAAGAAACTGTACTTCTTGGAGATACGTATGAAGATTGTTTTGATACCAGCGAATTAAATGGAAATATTGTTAATTATGCAAATATCTGTGAGCCAAATACGAATAATAATGTCAATTTTGGTATAAATAATGTATCTTTATGCTTGGAAGCTGAAAGTGTTTCCATCGGTTTGGATACTGCTTGTATCGTTATTTGTGATGATCAGGGAGTTTGTGACACTACGACTTATATCATTGACATTATAGATAATGTTCAAAGTCCTAATTTAACCGATGATGCTTTCACAGTTTCTGAGAATAACCAGATCGATATTGATCTTTGTGATAATGACCAATTATTTGGTTTAGACATTACAGATTTTTTTATCGTTTCTGATACATCTAACGGTAATGGTCCTTTTAATGGACTTGTCGCAACAAACCTAGGATGTTCTATAACCTACACGCCAAATAAAGATTACTGCGGAAACGATAGTTTTGAGTACGCTGTTTGCAACGAAAATGGTTGCGATACGGCTACCGTCAATGTTATAGTCGAATGTGGCACTGGGTCTGGAGATGACTTACGAATCTTCAATGCCTTTTCTCCTAACTTCGATGGTGATAACGATTACTTTGTAGTTCAAGGGATTTCAAATTTCCCTGGAAATGTACTTAGAATTTATAATAGATGGGGAAATAGAGTTTATGAGGCGTTTGAATATCAAAATGATTGGGGGGGGACATGGGTAAATGAAGATTTACCAGACGGAACATACTTTTATACGCTTGATTTATCAAACGGAGAGATTATGACAGGTTATGTTCAAATTCAAAGGTAATATTTGACGAAAAAATAGACATTTAGTAAAAAAATATGTGTTTAACATAAGTAGCTGGATGTTAACTAATTAAAGTATTTATCAAAGTAAACCGATTTAAGAACCATAGTTTATAGCATAAAATTTGCTATTAATACTTGATGAATTTTAAATTAGAAAATTAAGCTTATAATGAAAAGATTTTTAACTATTCTAGCTGTTTTAATGTATTTCGGATCTGCTCATGCGCAGCAAGACCCGTTGTTTACAAAGTACATGTTTAACAGTTTGATTTTCAATCCCGCCTATGCTGGGTCAAAGGATCACCTATCTTTAGGAATTTTGCACCGATCTCAATGGGTTGGTATAGATGGCGCTCCTGTTACCCAATCTGTTACGGCACATACTCCACTTAAGAATGATAGAGTGGGTGTCGGTTTCAGTCTTGTTAATGATGCGATTGGCCCAACCAATAATTTGGGAGTAAATCTTTCATACGCATATAGAATCCCTGTTGGAGACAATGGTGCAAAGCTATCAATAGGACTCCAAGGAGGTGTTGAAAACTATAGAGGTGATTTTAATGAACTTAACACTGAAGTACAAGTTGGAGCAGATCCAGCTTTCTTGGAAAACCCAAATGTTTGGTTGCCAAACTTCGGAGCAGGAGTCTATTATTACAGTAAGTCTTTCTATGCTGGTTTCTCTTCTCCACAATTAGTGGAGTATGACCTTAGACAAAATAATCTAGGTGGAAATGGAGCAAATCAGTGGGCTAGACAGTATAGACATTATTTCTTTACAGCGGGTGGAGCGATTCCATTGTCTGGTGAAGATTTGATATTCAAGCCATCTGTTTTGGTTAAGAATGTTAGTCTTTTTAACAGTCTTAGAAAAGATGATGAATTTGATAATTTTAGTACTCCAACAGAATTTGATGTTGATGTATCTGTATTTTTCTACCAAACTTTATGGGTAGGACTTTCTTATAGATCTGCATTTGAGGATCTTGATGAGACTAGTTCTTTTGATTCTATTGATATTTGGGCTTCATACTTCTTGAAGAACGGATTGAGAATTGGAGCAGCTTACGATTACACACTTACAGAATTGTCTTCAGCTACATCTGGATCATTTGAATTGTTCCTTGGATATGAGTTTGAATACGAAACAAAGAAAACAGTAACACCTAGATACTTCTAGGCATAAAAAATACTAGTGAAGAGAGGTCTGAATCGCCTCTCTTCTCTTTACTTCTCTTGCAATTTCTTGCTCCAAAACCTACCAACAACACTCTTTAAGAAAAGTATTTTATTTAGGGAAAAGTGTCAACACTTTGGATCCCATTAACTTTATAAAACAATAGTAGCATGTTAAAGCGTTCTTTACTATCTGTATTGATGGTAACGATTCTTTCAGGCGGTCTTTTTGCTCAATCCTCCAAGCTTAAAAAAGCTGAGAAGTATATGCAGGATCTTAATTATACGGACGCCATCGGATTGTTAAACCAAATATTAGATAACAGCGACAGTTCTGAGGCTAAGATTCTAATTGCAGAAGCTTACCGAAAAATTAGTGACTCAGAAAATGCAGAATTCTGGTATGGTCAGATTGTAAGACTTCCAGAAGCAACTCCAGACCACAATCTATTTTATGGCCAAGCACTCCAGCGTAATGGTAAGTGTGATATGGCGCAGGAATGGTACAGCAAGTTTATTGCTGCGAGACCTGACGATATTAGAGGTCAATATCTTGTAAGAGCTTGTGATTATGAGGAAGAATTAATGACTAAGAATAGTGGCATTTATGATGTTAAGCACTTAGACTTCAATTCAAACTTGGATGATTTCAGCCCAGTATATTACGAAGATGGTCTTGTTTTTTCTTCTGAGAGATCTGTATCTTCTTCAGTAGATCGCACGCACTCTTGGACAGGTAACCCTTTTTTAGATTTGTACTATGTCGACCGTAAGTCTTCTGGAGGTGAATCTGAAGGACTATGTGGTGAATATGCATACGGTAGACCTTCTAAATGGTCTAGTGCCAATACTAAATTTCACGATGCAGCGCCATCTTTTACAGCTGACCAGTCTATGATGTTTTATACTAGAAACAATCTAGAAGGTAAGTCAGATGATGATATCATAAAACTGAAGGTATTTTCAGTTAATAATAATGGAAATGGAAGTTTCTCTAATCCGGTTGGATTACCTTTCAATTCTGATGAATATTCTGTAGCACATCCTACTTTGACACCTGACGGAAGTAAGTTATACTTCTCTTCTGATATGCCAGGTGGATATGGAGGTATGGATTTATACTACGCTGATAAGCAGGGTAGTTCTTGGGGACCACCTAATAATATGGGACCTGAGATCAATACAGAAGCAAATGAAATTTTCCCTTACTATCACCAAACGGGTAGATTATATTTCTCATCTGATGGACACATCGGTATTGGAGGTTTAGATATCTACTATATGGATGATAAAGGAAATGGAAATTTCGGAGCAATTGACAATATGGGTTACCCAATCAATACGGTTTCTGATGACTTTGGTATTATTATCAATGATGAAGGAACATGCGGTTATATATCTTCTGATAGAACTGGAGGAGCAGGTAGAGATGATATCTACAGCTTCCAAAAGACAGCAATTCCAGTTGAAATTTATGTGTACGATGAAAATACAAAAGAGCCTATCGAAGGAGCGACTGTTGTAGATGATTGCACAGGTAATACCTATACTACTGCTGAAAACGGAAAAGTGTTCGTTGACATGAGATTAAACGAATGTTGTACTTTCCAAGCATCAGCTGAAACGTATACAGAAAATGAAAAGGAAGGTTGTACTACAGCTGACCTTAGTGAAAAGACTTTTGTAGAGATTCCATTAAATGGAGCTATGCAGTTTGACGTAGAAGGTATAGTTTATGACGGTACTACACAACTTCCTATGGAAGGTGCTATCGTTACTTTACTTAATGATTGCAACGAGGAAGAGCAAACAGCTACTACTGCAGCAGATGGAAGATACATCTTTAAGCTTAGCGACGATTGTTGCTATACTATAAAAGGATCAAAGGAAGCTTACGGTGATTCTTCTACGGAGAAGTGTACTAGAGGCCTTACTTCTAGTCAGACTCTTGTAGGAAACCTTACGCTTAATAAGCCTTTAGCACCATCAGAGATTGTGACTAGAGTAGACCCATCAATTACACCGAACCAAACGGGAACTAAAATTATTGATGGTATTAAATATGTTGATGGAGTAGCGGTTTCATCTAATGGAGATTTTGAAGTAAGTTCAACAACAAGTGTTGATGGTTCTATTTACTACTTATTACACATTTACTACGATTTTGATCAGTCATATATCAGGGATGATGCTGAGGAAGATTTGAACAAGCTATACACATTGATGCAAAACAATCCCGACTATGTAGTTGAGATTGGGTCACATACTGATTCAAGAGGTAGTGATAACTACAATGACAGACTTTCATCTCGTAGAGCGAAGTCAGTAGTGAAGTGGTTAGGCGCTAAAGGAATCGCTAAAAACAGATTGGTTGCTAAAGGATTTGGTGAGGATGTGAATGTGAATAACTGTAGAAATAACATCCCATGTTCTGAAAAAGAGCACCAGTTAAATAGACGTACAGAGTTTAGAGTATTGGCTTGTGAAGGTTGTGGTGAAAATACCAAGTCTTCTGCAAGAGCAAATCCAAAGGTAGATACCTGTAACGGATGCCCCTTCTAAACTAGATTTATAAAGTTATATTAAAGCCTGTTTGATTTATTTCAAGCAGGCTTTTTGTTTGCCCAGCATGGGCAAAATCCCGACGGGTTGGAAGAGACCCTG
>CAYWOZ010000032.1:7503-21772 GCA_964458675.1 uncultured Saprospiraceae bacterium | reverse complement strand
TCGTATACTTGAGCTGCGGAATGTCTATCCATCCACAACGTCTCGGTCGACCAGTCGTAGCTCCAAATTCTTGCCCTTCCTTGCGCAGCTTTTCTCCCATCTCATCATGGAGCTCTGTTGGGAATGGTCCTCCTCCTACACGTGTGCAGTATGCCTTTGTGATGCCAATCACTTCGCCAATCCTTTGTGGCGCTACACCCAAACCGGTGCATACTCCCGCAGTGATAGTATTGCTAGAAGTAACAAATGGATACGTTCCATATTCTACATCTAGCATTGAACCTTGGGCACCTTCTGCTAGCACTTTGTGTCCAGCATTCAATTGCTCGTTGATGAAGTATTCGCAGTTCACTTGCTTGAGGGTCTTCAGAAGCTTGATCGCCTCCATCCACTTTGCTTCTTCGGCTGCAATATCAAAATCAATGTTAGGGTACATCTTAGCTAAGCCTTGATGCTTTTCTTTTAGCTTATTGTATCTCTTCTCAAAATCAGGACTAAATATATCTCCCACTCTAAGTCCATTTCTTCCCGTCTTATCCATATAAGTTGGTCCGATTCCTTTGAGCGTGCTTCCTATTTTCTCCTTGCCCTTAGAAGCCTCAGACGCAGCATCAAGCATACGGTGAGTCGGTAGGATAAGATGTGCTTTTTGTGAAACAAATAAACGATCTAGATAAGGAACATTCGCTTCATCAAGCTTTACCAATTCTTTCTGCAAAGTAATCGGGTCAATAACTACACCATTACCAATAACATTCAAAATGCCTGTACGGAAGATGCCTGAAGGTACAGTGTGCAGGACGTATTTGACGCCATCAATTTTGAGCGTGTGCCCAGCATTGGGACCACCTTGAAATCTAGCTACTACTTTATAGTCCTTCGCTAAATAATCTACGATTTTTCCTTTTCCCTCATCGCCCCATTGTAATCCTAGAATCACGTCTACTTTCATGCTATGCTTGTTTTGAATAAAAATAAAAAACGATCAAATTCCAACCAGAATTTCATCGCCCATTTTATTGGATACTTGATTTAATTATTTCTGCGTTTTTGGACATGCTCCGTCGCATTGTCCATACAAATTTAAGGAATGATGCGTCACCTTGAATTTCAAGATTTCGCCCATCATATTTTTTATCTGCTGTATTCTTGGATCACAAAACTCCAACACCTTACCACAGTCCACACATATCAGGTGGTCATGCTGCTTGAAGCCATACGACTTTTCAAACTGAGCTAAGTTTTTTCCAAATTGATGTTTCTTGACTAAGTCGCAGTTGACGAGTAGTTCCAGCGTATTGTATACAGTGGCGCGACTGACCCTGTAATTCTGGTTTTTCATGTGTATATAAAGTGCTTCGGCATCGAAATGGTCATTTCGGCGATAGATCTCCTCCAATATGGCGTAGCGTTCCGGGGTCTTTCGGAGGTTGTTATGCTCCAAATGCACCGAAAAGATGTTTTTAACCTCTTTTATTATATTTTCCTGACCTGTGGAGGAAGCCATGTACTCGTTTTTTGCAAAATTAGTGATAATCAGACTTATATAGGCAATTTCATTGCACTATTTTAAAGATACGAATAAATAGGATGATATTTCTTAGAACACCTATATCTAAAACCTTAGATTGAAGAATAGACAAAATATTGCACTTTGAAGTTTGTATTGGAAAAAGCAATCTTGTCGCCCAAATTACTACTTTTCCAACCTAGACACATGACCTACCTGCGGCATCGCTAAGAGCGCCTTCTTGACTTGATTCAAGTGGTTTTTATTAATTACTATGATTTGTAAATCTGCAGTAAAAGTCCCTTGGTCACCACTGATATTCAGACTACGGATATCGATGTTGAGATCATTAGACAGCTTGTCAGTGATGGCCTGTATCACACCTACACCACTATCGATACCAGTGACACGAAGGGTAGTAACGAAGTCCGCAATTTTATCATCGTCCCAGCCAGCATTGATGACTCTAAATCCAAAATTGGCCAATATTTGGTTTGCATTCGGACAATTGATACGATGTATTTTGAGTCCTTGATTAGTGACCGGATAGGCAAATATTTGATCGCCTGGAAGCGGATTGCAGCAGGTCGCAAAAGAATATTGAAAAGTACTCGCTGGCTGCCCATCTATGATTAGATTGGTCTTGCCTCGCTTAGCGACATTTTTATTAATCGGCGTACTTACCTCCGCCTGCTCCTCTTGTTCTTTAGCTTTCTGAGCTGCTACTTCTGCTTCATCTACTTTCTCTACCAGCTTCCCAGTGACTACATCGAAGGTTTTACTGAGATCTTGTAGCTTTATATTTTCTAAAAATATTTCATAGTACAAGTCGGGCCTACTCTGTAGATTGTAGTACTTGATAAGCACTTCAATACCTTCGTCAAAATCTACTTTCAGATTTTTGAATTTACGCATCAGTGCCTCCTTAGCCAGTTCGCCTTTTTTCTTCTTCTCTTCTTTCATCGAAGAGCGAATCTTGGAGCGCGCCTTACCGGTGATGACATACTTGAGCCAGGCTTCACTTGGTCTTTGATTTCGACGAGTCACTACATCTATCTTGTCTCCATTTCGGAGAACATAACCCATCGGTTCTAGTTTGCCATTTATCTTGATAGAGGTGCAGCGATAGCCCACATCCGTATGTATGCTAAATGCGAAATCCAAGGCAGTGGCCCCCTTCGGCAAGACCTTCATGTCTCCCTTCGGAGTATAGACGTAAACCTCTTCGTTAAACAAGTTAGTCTTGAAGTCATTGATAAACTCGACCGCATTAGAGTTTGATGTTTCTAGAATGTCTCGCACATTATCGAGCCAATCCCCAAAGTGATCAGTCGTGTTTTTTTGCCCCTTGTACTTCCAATGCGCGGCGAATCCTTTTTCAGCGATCTCATCCATCCTCGAAGTACGAACCTGTATTTCCACAAATCTACCCCCAGGACCTATCACGGTAGTATGCAAGGACTCATAGCCATTTGCCTTTGGCGTCGTGACCCAGTCCTTGAGTCGCTCGGCGATAGGTTTGTATACATCAGTGATAATACTATACACCTCCCAGCACAATTTTTTTTCATCCTCTTTGCTAGGAGAATCTATAATAATTCGGACTGCGAAGATGTCATAGATCTCAGACAAATCAACTCCCTTGTTTTTTATCTTATTCCAGATAGAGTAGATACTTTTCGTGCGACTCTTGGCGACGTATTTTACATTCGATTTGTCCAGCTCTGAAAGTAAGGGATTTAGAAATTCATCGATATAACTGTTCCGAGATTCCTCCGTTTCTTTCAGCCTCAATTCGATATCTCTGTATTCATCCGAATTGAGAATCTTCATGCACAGATCCTGAAACTCGGTTTTGATTTCATACAGCCCTAGTCGGTGTGCAAGCGGTGCATATATGTAAGCAGTCTCTGCACCGATTTTGATTTGCTTATGTTTGGGCATAGCGCCGATGGTTCGCATATTATGTAGCCGATCCGCCATCTTGATGAGCACGACCCGCACATCTTCCAATAAAGTACTAAGTACTTTCTTAAAGTTTTCTGCTTGTTTGTTTTCTGCTTTATACGTACCATCCAGTTTGGTCAAGCCATCTACGATAAGCCCAATCCTGGTGCCAAACAAAGTAGTGATTTCTTTTTGCTCGATATCAGTATCCTCCACTACATCATGTAGCAGAGCCGATATGATAGCCGTAGCTCCGAGGCCAATTTCTACAGCCACGATTTTAGCCACCGCGATAGGGTGGAAGATATATGGTTCACTAGATTTACGCCTTTGATTGCGATGGGCATGATTAGCCAGTTCAAAAGCCTTCCGGATATTTGTACGATCTACCTCATCCAGACTAGCCTTGACAGACGTAAGCATATCCTGGTAAGCCTCCTCAATTTCGTGTTTATCTTTTTCTGTTATGGTTGTGTCCGTTATAGGCATACATTCTATTCTATCTCAACCCCAAAGTTAAGCATTATTGCACAGTTATGCTTCGATTTTTAAATGTTGATTTGGGGCCTCCGCTAGCCTATGTGCCCTCGCAAAAATGCTTGGGCACATAGGCTAGCGGCGCTACGATACAGGGCTCGCTAGTCAGCTCGGCCACCTCCCGAAAATGGTCGGCGTCTTCACCCTCCGGGTTCACCCTTTCTCATCGCTAGGCCGTAAGTGAGCTAGAGTATTGAGCAAGAGAAAAGAATTTGAGTATTGAGCAGAGAACGCAAGCACATTTTATGCGAGCTTGTGTGGTTCAATATTTTTGCCAAATCTAAGAACATGTCAGCATAGCTCAGGTGTCTTGTTTAAGAAGGAGATGCCTTCGGATCCTTAGGTGTTTCCGACCGTGCTTAAGAACGAGTCAGCTTAGCTTAAGTGATCTTATGTGTCTACTATGGTTCCATTTTTTTTTTGCCCATCTAACATCTAATTTCTTCAGCAAATACCTATCGCCTAATACCTTTTTTAGCCTTACATTTATGCCTAAAATCTATTCCTTGCAAAAAAAAGCAACCCCCTACTGCCTCATGCCTTGGATCCACCTCCACGTAGGAAACCATGGAAAAGTAAACGCCTGCTGTGTAGCGAACATCAATTATGGCAACATCAATGACCAGAGTCTAGAAGAAATCTGGAATGGAGAAGCCGTCCAAACCATCCGTGAAGAATTCGCGAAAGGAGAAATAGACAAGCGCTGTCACCATTGCATCCAAAGAGAAGCCGCTGGCGCCAAAAGCATTCGTCAAGAAACCTTCGAAAAATTCCCAAACCTAAATGTTCTTGAAGATGAAATCAAAGCCCCCATATATTTCGACATCCGCTTTTCCAATGTCTGCAACTTCAGATGCAGAACCTGTTATCATGGCGCCAGTTCCAAATGGTACCAAGACGCCAAACAACTAGGAACTCAGGTCACTGAAAAAGCCATAATCAAAAACATAAATGATTTTGATACTTTCATTCAGAAATGTGGCCCTGCTTTGCTTCAAGCCCAAGAACTATACTTCGCTGGCGGAGAACCCTTAGTCACCGAAGAACATTATCTACTCCTAGACTGGCTCATCAAAAACAAATCCACCAAAGCTCGTCTGAGATACAATACCAATTTCTCTAAACTACTATTCAAAGATCACGATATCTTAAAGTACTGGGCCCAATTTCCTCAAGTAGAAATACTAGCCAGCATAGACGCCAGCCACGAATTAGGAGAATATATCCGCAAAGAAATGAGCTGGAACACGATAGTTGAAAACAGAGAGAAAATTAGAAGTCTTGATCACATTACTTTCAAGCTGTCTCCAACCGTATCTGTGATGAATGTAGCCCATCTCCCAGATCTCTACAAAGAAGCCCTAGACTTAAAAATGATAAACCCAGTAGAACTTTACATTAATCTTCTAGAATTTCCTGCATACTTCAACATTCAAATATTACCTAAAGATGTGAAGAAACAGATTCAAAAGAAATATGAAGCATTTTTTTGTTGGTTAGAGAAAGAAAAGCACCCCACCCATCTTATTAAGTCATTCCAAGATATCCTCAAATACATGAATCAAGAAAATGCGAATAGTACTACTAACCAAAAACAACTCTGGAAAAAATACAAAAGTCAGACAAAAGTGCTAGATGATTTGAGAGGGGAGGAGATGCCAAAATTAATCAGTTTTTAATATCTTACAAGCTTTGAATGTTTATTGATTTTAGTGTCGTAAATTAGCCGAGCGCTTTTTTTGATCTAATTTCTAACATCTAAATCCTAACACCTCTTTTGAAAGTCTGTATTGCCGAAAAACCTTCCGTAGCGCGAGAAATAGCCCAGATACTTGGAGCTAAGACCCGTCGCGATGGATACTTCGAAGGCAATGACTACGCAGTCACCTGGACCTTCGGACACTTCTGCTCGCTGTATAGCCCTGACGAATACAAGCCCCATTGGAAACGTTGGGACCTAAATTCACTTCCTATGCTACCTGAGAAGTTCCAAACTCGATTGATGAGTGACAAAGGAGTCAAGAAGCAATTCGGGGTTATCAAAAAACTATTCAAACAGGCTAGTTTAGTCATCAATTGTGGTGATGCAGGGCAAGAAGGAGAATTGATCCAAAGATGGGTCATCCAAGAAGCCAAATACAAAGGCCCCGTGCAACGGCTATGGATTTCTTCCCTTACTAAAGAAGCCATCACCGATGGATTCACCAAACTCAGGCCAGCAAGTGACTTTGATAGTTTGTATCACGCAGGATTTGCGCGAGCAATAGGAGATTGGTTACTCGGTATGAATGCTACTAGACTGTATACCCTTAAATATGGCGCAGGTAAATTAGTCTTATCCATCGGAAGAGTACAGACACCTACCTTGGCCATGTTGGTAAAACGACATCTAGAAATTATCAACTTCGTCTCTAAACCATTTTGGGAAATAGAGACGGTATATAGAGACACTCCTTTTCGATACGAGAAAGGACGATTTGAAAAAATAGAAGACGGCCAGTCTACCTTAGACAAAGTAACAGGTCATCCTTTCCAAATAATAAGTGTCATCAAAAAGAAAGGCAAAGAATACGCTCCTCGACTTTTTGATTTGACGGGCTTACAAGTACACGCCAATAAACGTTTTGGATACTCTGCGGATCGAACACTCAAATTGGTACAGAAACTATACGAAAAGAAAGTAGTCACCTATCCCAGAGTGGATACAACTTATTTACCAGATGATATGTATCCTAAAATAGGAGGCATATTAAAAGGCATGAGTGGATACAGCGCGCTTGTGCAACCACTCATGGGTAAAGCCATCCGAAAAAGCAAGCGAGTTTTCGATGATAAAAAAGTGACCGACCACCACGCTATTATACCCACAGGAGTACAACTCAATCTAGTAGCGGATGAATGGAATATATATGATGTGATCTGTAAGCGCTTTATCGCTAACTTTTATCCCGACTGTATTGTGCATAATACCACTGTGATTGGAGAAGCGAATAAAATAAAGTTTAAAGCTACTGGAAAGGAAATAGAAGATCCAGGATGGAGAGTGGTATATCCAAAGAAGGCGAATACCAATGATGAAAAAGATCCCAAAAAGAAAGAAGAAAAAATTCTACCAGCTTTCACTCAAGGCGAATCTGGTCCGCATGATCCTGCTTTAGTAGAGAAGCAAACGCAGCCCCCTAAGTACTATACAGAAGCTACCTTGCTTAGAGCTATGGAGACTGCAGGCAAGACTGTAGACAATGATGAACTACATCAACTGATGAAAGAAAATGGCATCGGTCGCCCATCTACGAGAGCAGCTATTATAGAAACTTTATTCAGGCGTAAATATGCGATCAGAAAAAAGAAGGCTATTCATCCTACAGATTTAGGAGTACAGCTTATAGAGACTATCGCCAATCCTTTGTTAAAGTCTGCAGAACTCACTGGGAGATGGGAAAAGAAAATTCGACTCATAGAAAAGCAAGAATACAAGCCTGGAGTTTTCATCGATGAAATGAAAAAGATGACAGCGGACTTAGTAGACTCTGTGCGAATGTCAAATACCCTGAGTCAGATTGATACCAGCAATGTCCCAAGTCGTAAGTCCAAATACGCCAAATCTTTTCCTAAAAAAGGAACTAAAAATAACACTTCTGGAGTAAAGAACAAGGTCTCTAAAAAGAAAGCTTCTCTCACCGAATGCACTTGCCCAAAATGTAAAAGAGGTACACTCCTCAAAGGGAAGTGGGCCTATGGCTGTTCTCAATGGAATGCAGGTTGTGATTTCAAATTGCCTTTTGTTTTCATGGAAAAGAAGATTTCCGAAAACCAACTGCTTCGCCTCATGAGTAAAGGCAGTACAGTTAATCTCAAGGGCTTTAAGCGAGGCTCGCAAAAGGTCGATGGTGTTGTACGATTCGATGCGAATTATCAATTGATGCTAATACCACCCAAAGCGTCAATTCCTAAAAGGACACAATCTGTTAAAAAGAAATCCAATATGATTTGCCCAAAGTGTGGAAAAGGGCAGATCTTAAAAGGAAAAACAGCCTACGGATGTTCCGCTTGGCAAGCAGGGTGTGATTTTAGATATCCCTTTGATGAATTAATCAAACGAATAGGAAAACGAAAAGCGACTGCTAGTTTGGTGGAGAAGATTATTTCATCATAAAGGACAAAGTTCAATTTTGCCCTTTCGATTTAGTAGGACTGAGTTGTTGTTTTAGCGTTTGAATTAAGCGATTAGTCTAAAGAATCAACTGACAAGAATGATTTCAAAAATATTTGGGTTGTTATACTCAAAAGAAATTGGTTTGGGACTTTTCTACTATTTCTTTTGTCCACTATCTTCGTTAAAAAACTTCACCAATGCTAAGGCATTGCTTCACTTTTTTGCCTCGATATTGACCAAAATAAAATCGGATAAATTGTCCCAAATCAATTTCCATTGAGTATATATATGAATACAAACCACATTTTAAACTAAATATTTATCAATGAGACTTAAGACCTATCTCAGCCTTTTCCTTATTTTTTCTTTTCTTTCCATTGCAACTTCTCAAAAACAAGAATACATCAAAAGATTTGATGTCGAGATACAGCTTAATAAAGATCGATCTATCAATGTAGAAGAAAACATTCGAGTGTATGTGGCGGGGGATGAAATTAAAAGAGGCCTTACACGTAGCCTACCAGATAGTAGATCCATTGATGATAAATGGGTAGACGTAGAATATCAGAATCTGAAGGTATTCAAAGATGGAGAACCAGAACCTTATACCAAAAAAGAGACTAGCAGTGATGATATTTACTATATCGGGGACAAGGATATTCTTTTAGAGCCAGGTTATTACCAATATGTAATCACTTATTCAGTTCCAAACCAAATTATTTACGATGATGATAAAGTTCAATTGAGATGGAATGCTATCGGGACAGACGTCATGTTTAAAAGTGAAAAGGCTAAAGTGACTGTAAAGTTTGAAGAGGAGATGAAATTTTTAGACGCCAAAATGTATATCGGAAAATACGGTTCTGGGCAAAACGGGGCTAGGGTAAAAGAGACAAGACAAAATAATGAGATTGTATATAATATCGATGAAGGCCTCACTTCTAATGAAGCCGTTACTATTGAGATAGATCTTGCTTCGGAATCCGTGGTGGCACCAACTTTTTTTCAAAAAAATAGTTCTTTACTAACTATGTTGTTGGGTGGTCTATTCATGTTCTTCTATTTTATTACGACTTGGTTTAAATATGGGAGAGATCCCAAAGTCGACCCTTCTGCACTCTTATATGATACCCCCTCAAATTTATCTCCTGCTTCAATAAATTATATTAGCAAGAATGGATATAAAGCACGCGGTTTAACAAGTTCTTTAATCGCATTAGCGACTAAAGGCTTTATAAAGATATCAAGTGAAGGGGAATCCAGTGTGTTCAAAAAGACAGTTTTCGTAGTGGAGAAACTAAGAAGCGGCAATAGCTCATTGCCTGTGGAAGAGCTTAGTATTTTACAAAATTTATTCGTTAATAATTCGATAGTGTATTTGGATGGTGAATACCGGTCTGAAGTGAATGAAACTAGAAAAGCGCATCAATTGGCTGTTGAAAATCAGCATAAAGCATTTATAAAACAAGGGAATAATTGGAAGTTTGTCTTATATCCATTTCTGATTTTTGTGCTTGTGCTTATTGTTTCCAACATCTTGGCCAATACCATTGAGATAAATAGCTATCCGCATTTTAAAAATCTTTTGGTTTTTGTTCCGCTGGGTATTATTGGCTTACTCGTTTATAGATACTTGATTATTCAACCCACTGTAGAAAAGTTAAATCTACAAGAAGAAATCAAGGCCTTTAAGCAATACATTGAAATGAATGTAAATGACTTGAGCAAACTCAATGATGCTCCTGAACGAGATATTTCGCACTTTGAATCCTTACTGCCTTATGCTTATGCACTTGGTGTTGAAAGTAATTGGTCTGATTCATTTTCAGATATAATGAAGCAATCTAGCTATTCACCTGATTGGAGTGGAGGGCATTATCGTCATTCAGGCATGCACCAAGGTCTATATTATGGTGTACAATCTACAGCTACAAAGCCACAGCCAAAGTCATCTGGCAGTAGAGGTAGTAGTGGCGGTGGTGGAAGTTTCGCTGGCGGTGGCGGCGGTGGTGGTGGAGTAGGACGATGGTAATGTAGTATTAATAGATCCGCAATGAGAATAGTACTTAAAATTACCAACTGTCATGGAACAAAGCTATTTCCAGGAGGGTATAATTATGTATGGCCAAGTACAGCATATATGTCATAGAACTCAATCGAAAAGTCTTTAATGATAATACAAGATTTCGCAAGGCCAACCCACAATTCAATCCTGTATTAGAATGTCTGTATGTAGGTATGACTAGCAAGACACCCAAAGAAAGATTCGACCAACATGTGTCTGGCCACATTAATGCAAAAGGGCATAAATTGGCCTCTAAGCTTGTGCAGAAATATGGCATTTTTCTAAGACCTAGTTTATATACCCATATTGACCCTGTGAAGACTAAAAAAGCTGCTCTCGAGTTGGAGAAGCAAGTAACTCTAGAATTGAGAAGACAGCGATACGCTGTGTGGTCTAATTAGATTAATTTAAAGTAGACTCGAAATACTGTTAACTATTTTCCATGGGTTGAAAACCCATCGCTATTGTATTACGTGCTTTCAGCACTTAGTTACTTTTCATTTTTATTAAGGTAATTCAGAAGTAAGAGAAGAAAGTGCTGGAGGCACGAAAGAAAAAAGCACAGGGTTTCAACCCTGTGTAGAATGGTAGCATAATCCAATTTGGCGTGATTTTTTACAAAAAATCATGACAAATTGCATTCAAGAAAATTTCCAAAAGTCCTTCTTCCTTCTTTACCGAACTATTATCCCTAATGCATCCATTGTCTCCAAGTCTAAGTGTCCAACTGGCAAATTATTAGCCCGTTGGTATTCCGATAATGCTGCTCGCGTTTTGTTATCAAAAGCTGATGTAGGCGCAGCCTGATAAAATCCCTGATTTATTAAAACAGTCTGTACTTGGCTTACCAGTGATTTGGTGATCTGATTTGCGCAAACTATTTCTCTCCATTCTGTAAACCCTCCTTTGACTACCAATTTCTCTTGTGCTATAGAAGTTATTGTGTAATTCTGAGATTGTGTAGTGTCTTTAAGTATTTTGTAAGTTTCTGTTTCTGCGGGAACATCTATTAAGCACCATACCAAACAATCATTCGGGTCTTCTGATAAGCAATTTCTATCTGCTTTCTTTTTCTCCCACTTTTGTGAAGCAGGCTTGATAATCATGGTTTTTGTTTCTAAATCTACTTCTTCAAAAGCTTCATCACCTGTGTATACTGCTATGAATTGTTCATCCGTGCTCACTTGATCTGGTATCAAACATTTGGCATAGCAGGCACCTGGTTTCACGTTAGCTGGTCCAATTCTGGAGTCTGAAGTAGCTCTCAAATTTCGATTGGCAGATGGACTTACCGTGCATTGACATAAAAATGTAATAGCTAAAATAGAGAAGAAATGCATTTTAGTTTTCATGTTTTGTGTTTTTAATTAGCTTTAATGTCAGTCTTGTTTAAGTTGTTTTAGGAGCGATGAATAACACCTAATTCTATTAGACAATTGACTCCGAAGATTCCTATTGGAAAGTCGTAATCTCTTTGATAATCCTCAAATGCTTCACGTGTTTCTTGCGAATATATGCCATTTACTTCACCAAAATAATATTTCTTAAGACCAAGAGCATTTTGTAAATACTTAATTAGTTTTTTATCTGTTTGTCGATTACAATGTATTTCAATCCATTCCTCTTTACCTCCTTCTGAATATAAAACTTGCTCCTCTATTTCCATAATCACAAAATTTTCACTTTGTGTGGTATCCAATAATATTGTTATCTCTTCTGTAATGGCTGGTATTTCCACGAAACACCATAAAGAATCTGATTTGCCGAGTCCGTTTTTCTCACAGGGCTTTTTTACCCATTCTTGACTAGAAGGATTAAGGATAAGCGTCTTGGTTTCAACATCTACAGAATCTTCGAGTTCGTCACCAGTAAAAATATAATACTGATTGGTCTGAAGTTCATATTTATCTGGATGGGTATAATTGGTGCCACATGTACCAAATTGTGAATTGGAATTGTACCCAATCCTTCCTAAATATTTATATTCATTTGCTACATTTTCTTGGGCATATGAATATGCTAAAAACAACAAAAGAAAAAAACAAAGGCTAGTGAATTTCATGTTCTAGTTTAGATTTTAGTTTATCATGTCTAAATTAAAGGAAATACTTGAATAATAAAAATATGGTCTTGTCTGATTCATTTTTGTGTGAGGGGTAGGAATCATGAGGCTTTTTTGCCTCAGTCCAACGGACCGCAGCGTAGCGAAGTGATGGATGACCCGACTCCAGATCATGCGCCGATAGGCAAATGTCTGGAGGCACACCCAAATCATCATCCTGCTTTGATTTGTGCTATTTGAAATCTCTATTGATCTCTTAAAGAATCTAAAATTAAATGAAGTTTTGCCACAGCGTGGTAAAATATTCATAGCCATAAAGTTGAAAAAAGAACCAAGCTCCGTAGGAGTGATATCTACGCTTCATATTTAGAAGCATATAGTGCCAAATTACGTGCTTATTTCCCTATTTTTGCAGCCAAATTATCTGAATCATATGGCTGGCAATATTGTAGAGGAAATAAAAAGGCGGCGAACTTTTGGTATCGTGAGTCACCCGGATGCGGGAAAGACGACGCTGACGGAAAAGTTATTGCTTTTTGGTGGGGCTATCCAAGTCGCGGGTGCGGTGAAGTCAAATAAGATTAAGAAATCGGCTACCTCGGATTTTATGGAAATCGAAAAGCAAAGGGGGATTTCGGTCGCTACTTCTGTGATGGGATTTGAATACAAAGACCTTAAAATAAATATTCTCGATACGCCCGGTCACAAGGATTTTGCGGAAGATACTTTCAGGACTTTGACGGCAGTGGATAGTGTGATCGTTGTAATAGATGTCGCGAAAGGTGTGGAGGAGCAAACGGAGAAGCTGGTCAAAGTTTGCCGTATGCGAAATACGCCTATCATCGTATTTATCAATAAGCTGGATAGGGAAGGGAAAGATGGCGAGGAGCTATTGGATGAAATCGAACAAAAATTGGGACTTACAGTTTGTCCGCTGTCTTGGCCAATAGGGATGGGTAAGCGCTTCAAGGGTGTGTATAGTATGTACGAGAAAAAGCTGGTTCTTTTTCAAGCACACGGGAAACAAGATGGAGAAGAGAAAATAGAGATAACGGACCTTAAGGATAAAGCACTGGATGAGTATATAGGTGAGGAGGCGGCGAATACTTTGCGCGAAGAAGAAGATTTGGTGTCTACGGTGTATCCTGATTTTGATAAAGAGGCCTATACGAAAGGAGAGTTGTCTCCTGTGTTTTTTGGTTCTGCTATTAATAATTTTGGAGTCAGAGAATTATTAGATTGCTTTGTGGATATCGCACCATTTCCACTGCCAAGACCGACGGAAGAACGCATGGTTGATCCATTGGAAGATAAATTTTCTGGCTTTGTATTTAAGATACACGCTAATATAGATCCAAGACATAGAGATAGAATTGCTTTCATGCGAATCTGCTCAGGTAAGTTTGAGCGCAATACCAACTACTACCATGTGCGTCAGGACAAGAAAATGAAGTTTTCGAATCCGACTACTTTTATGGCTTCTCGAAAGGAGGTCATCGATGCGGCTTATCCTGGAGATGTAGTAGGACTATATGATTCTGGAAATTTCAAAATTGGCGATGGTCTGACGGAAGGAGAGAAGCTCCACTTCAAGGGAATCCCTAGTTTTTCTCCAGAAATGTTTAGATATGTGGTCAACAAAGATCCGCTGAAAACGAAACAGTTGAATAAGGGATTGGTACAATTGATGGACGAGGGTGTAGCGCAACTTTTTACCAGACAATCTACTAACCAAAAGATTGTAGGGGTGGTAGGAGCACTGCAGTTCGATGTGATACAATATAGACTCAAACATGAGTATGGCGCTAGTGTGGCTTACGAACAAGTCAACTTGCATAAGGCCTGTTGGGTATCGAGTGAAGACGATGCGGCTATGTCCGAATTTGAGAGTAAAAGAAAAAGAGATTTGGCGCTGGATACTAAGGGTAATTTGGTTTACCTTGCGGAGTCTAGTTGGGCTTTAAAGTTGGCCCAGGAAAATCACCCAGAAGT
>CAYWOZ010000032.1:0-7403 GCA_964458675.1 uncultured Saprospiraceae bacterium | reverse complement strand
AAAAAAATGTCTCAACAAAACGAGCAATTCAAAAAACTAGTTTCTCATTGTAAAGAGTATGGATTTATTTTTCAGTCTTCTGAAATCTATGATGGATTAGCAGCAGTATACGATTATGGCCCTTACGGTGTAGCACTCAAAAATAACATCAAACAATATTGGTGGATGGCGATGACGCAGATGCATGAAAATATTGTGGGGATCGATTCGGCTATTTTTATGAGCCCTAAAGTCTGGAAGGCTTCTGGTCACGTGGATGCATTCTCAGATCCTATGGTAGATAATAAGGATAGCAATAAGCGCTATCGTGCGGATCAGTTGATAGAAGAGTATTGCGAGAAGATTGAGAATAAGATTAGAAAGGACGTTACTAAGGCGGCGAAGAAATTTGGAGATTCATTTGATGAGGCGCAATTTAGAAGCACGAATCAAAGAATCATAGATCGGCAAACAAAGATAGATGCTACGCTTAAGCGTATGAATGACCTTCTCAATGCGGAAGATATGGTGGGCTTGAAAGAGATGATTGAGGAGTTAGAGATTGCTTGTGCGGTATCTGGTTCTAAAAATTGGACGGACATTCGTCAGTTTAATTTGATGTTTGATACTCAGTTGGGGAATATAGCTGGTGAAGAAAGCAAGTTATATCTAAGACCAGAAACGGCGCAGGGTATTTTTGTAAACTTCTTGAATGTGCAAAAGACTTCACGTCAGAAATTGCCATTTGGAATAGCACAAATAGGGAAGGCGTTTAGAAATGAAATCGTAGCGCGTCAGTTTATTTTCCGTATGCGAGAGTTTGAGCAAATGGAAATGCAATTTTTCGTGAAGCCTGGTACTCAGCAAGAATGGTATGCACACTGGAAAGAAGCCAGATTGAATTGGCATAAAGCATTGGGCACGGACCCAGCTAAGCTAAGATATCATGACCATGAGAAATTAGCGCACTATGCGGATGCAGCTGTTGATATCGAATTTGAGTTTCCTTTTGGTTTTAGAGAACTAGAAGGAATTCACTCTAGAACGGATTTTGATTTAGGAGCGCATCAAGAGCTATCTGGTAAGAAGTTGCAATATTTTGATCCTGAAAAGAATGAAAGCTATGTTCCTTATGTAGTGGAGACTTCTCTAGGTTGTGATAGAATGTTCTTAGCTATGATGGGCAATGCGCTTCAAGAGGAAACAGTACCAGATGCGGAAGGAAAAGATTCTACTAGAGTGTTGTTGAAACTACCTTATGCTATCGCACCTATCAAGTGTGCCATCTTACCATTAGTAAAAAATAAAGAACCACTTACTACTAAAGCAAGAGAGGTGTTGAATATGCTTAAGTTCGAATTTGAGTGTCAGTACGATGAGAAGGATGCCATCGGTAGAAGATATAGAAGACAGGATGCTATAGGTACTCCTTTCTGTGTGACTATTGATTTTGATTCTTTAGATGATGATACGGTTACGATTAGAGATAGAGATACGATGAAGCAAGATAGAGTGGCTATAACTGAAGTTGCTAATATCATCAAAGAGAAAGTAGCGATGAAGAATTTGTTGATGGCTAAGGAGACGGTAAGTTAGAATTTTGCTTATTCAGGATATAAAAAATGGCTTGCAGCATTTGCTGCAAGCCATTTTTGTTATTTGTTCCATTGGTCATGGATAACTACTAGCCTCGGCAGGTTTGCCTCGGTTCATAAAACTTTTTGAATTAATTCTCTATATCAGAAGGCCAGCGCCCCCTGTCGCAGGTTTGCTCCAGTTCGGTTCTTAAAAATGTCCACTGGACATTTTTTACTTCGTAACAGAGCCTCATATTCTTACTCCAAACTTTTAATTATTCCAACTTCAATGCCTAAATGATGGAGTTTGTTCTCTATCTCAATATCAAGATTTTCATCGTCTCCAAAAAGAGTAGCCGTCCCCGTGTAATAATTTGTAAGTGCATAATTGAAATTCAATCCTATCTTCCACCATAATTGACCTTCTAGGATTTGTCTTCTATAGTCAATGCCAGCACCCAAGATGAAATCAAGTGTATTTTCATCGTTGATAGGTGTATTTGCTATATATACTACTTTTCTTTCATTATCATTAGATACGCTAGATCTAAATGTAATACCAGTTCTCAGCGCAAAAATAGTCTTTAGATTAAGATTAAAATATATACTAGATTTATTGTTATCTATTAGTTTATATAATAGCCCAACGGGCACGGTAAGCATGGTATTGGTGTTGCCTCCTCTATTTTCAATGAAATTATTTTCTTGACCAATAGAAAGAAACTCTTCAGAACGTTTAAATCGATATCCAATTCTTGTATAGCCTAATCCTAAACCATATTGAAGTGCAACTTTATTATTGATTTCCTTTTCTCTTATAAGAAAGTAGTGTTGGCCAAAGGTATTAATAGGTTCTAAGAATGCCCCTTTAGTGTCTACTTCATTTAATAGCTTAAAGCTAGATTTCTGGTGGACGAAGTTGTTTATGGAGAAAGAGATATTGCTTAATTGTGCTTGCGAAGAATTGCAAATTATTATGGCAAAAATGAACAGGTATATTCTCATTAGATTAGTCATGATTCAATTTTAATTTTGTCTGTAGGTGATACCCAATTATAGGTGCACAATCATACTAACGATGCTTAAGCGTAAAGAGATTAGGCCTAATGTTTAACTAGTCTAAAAATGGAAATTGATATTGAATCGTATGACTCTAATTTTAAATTTTGTTTAGTTAGTTTATTGTTTTTATTTATTAGTTAAAGTTAATAAATCAGAATATTTTTAACCAACTATTCTTGAATTTTTTGTCATGCGTTTGACGGTAGATTAGTTCTGCCTTAAAAACATCCAAAGAGCATTTTTTGCTGATCGACGTAAAAAATTAGTAAGATTTTAGTTTTGGGAATAGAAACAAGAAGAGAAAATATTACTAGCCTCGGCAAGTTTGCCTCGAATCCCTCATTAAAAATGTCCACTGGACATTTTTTGCTACGCAACGAAGACATAATTGAGATAGTTCTTTTTATTAGAAGGCCAGCGCCCCCTGTCGTAAGTTTGCTCCAGTTCGGCTCTTAAAAATGTCCACTGGACATTTATTACTTCGTAACAGAGCCTCACATCTTACTCGCAATCAACAAATCTAGATTCGTACAATGAATCCCAAAGCGCTTACCTAGATAGTCATTAGTTAATGTACCCTTGTATATATAGACACCATGCCTTAGGCCTTTATGTAGGTATAGTAAATCTTCAATGCTACCTGTAGTGCCAGCTTGAAGTAGGATAGGAGTAAGTATATTGCTCACAGCTATGGAGGCAGTTCTTGGCACTTGCGATGCGATATTTGGAACACAATAATGAATCACTCCATGTTTCTCAAAAGTTGGTTTTTCGATACTGGTCAAATGAGAGGTTTCAAAACAACCTCCTTGGTCAATACTTACATCTATGAGGACAGAACCATCTTTCATTTTAGAAATGATGTCTTCCGAGACTACCATTGGTGTTCTACTGGATTCCGAATGAATCGCTCCAATAACAACTTCAGCGCTAATTACTTCTTTCTCTAGTTGCATAGGATTGAGTGTAGAAGTGTTTAATCTTTGGCCGATAATATTTTGCAGACGCATGAGTTTGTACACATTATTATCAAACACTCGAATATCTGCACCAACACCAAGGCAAGCTCGAATAGCAAATTCTGCTACTACACCGGCGCCTAAGATTACGACCTTCACAGGGGGCACTCCAGAAACACCACCTAGTAATATTCCTTTTCCTCCTCTTGATTTGCTTAACAAAGAAGCAGCTGTACTTACGACATTAGTCCCTGCGATTTCGCTCATAATCCGGACTACTGGATAAGAACCCACTTCGTCCTGAATATATTCCATTGCCAATGCAATGACTTTCTTTTCTTTTAGTTTATGGATGTACTCCGCACTTAGACTGGGAATCTGGATGGGAGAAATGATAGTTTGCCCGGTTTGGCAAATATCTAATTCTTCCATCGTCAATGGAGATACTTTAAGTATGATATCAGACTTGTAAACTTGTTCTTTGCTATAGGCGATATCTGCACCTACTTCTGAGTATTTATTGTCAGCATAGGCGGACTTTGTGCCTGCACCAGTTTCTATAACTACTCTATGCCCATGTGCGATCAAACTAGCAACCGATGCAGGTACTAGAGCCACTCTGTTTTCCGAAGGGTTTTCTTCCTTGGGAATACCTATATACAGTTGCTTAGATTTTTTGCTAATCTGTAGCATTTCAGTTTGAGTCTGCATTTGACTCTCTGTGAATTCTTTAGGTACTGGAATGCGTTTTTGCTTAGCCATGCACGAAATTTAATTAAAAAGCGAAGAAATAGAAATGATCGCTTTACAAAAATAGGATTTTTCGACTCGAATCCTCATTGTGTAGAATCTTTATTTTCAATAAACCATCTCCCACAATAGGCTCGATTAAGGCAGGCCATTCGATAAAGCAATAGGAATCATCTACTAGGTAATCTTCGATACCTAAGCTGAGGGCTTCTTCGATATCATTCAATCTGTATAGATCAATATGATTTAAACTACGGGCATCTCCTTCGACTGTCCAGCTGTATTGGTTGATGATAGGGTAGGTAGGAGAGGTGATTTCATCTTCTAATTGAAGTTGCTTACAAATTTCTTTGATAAGTGTAGTTTTCCCTGCACCTACTTCTCCATAGAAAAAAACTTTCCTTTTCTCGCTTAGTTTAGCTATGATAGACTTTGCAGCCCCATATAAATCCGCAAGTGTTTTGATGTGTATCGCCTCCAATGATTCTATATTTACTAAGCACAAAATAAAAAAGAACGCTGATTTAAAATCAACGTTCTTTTTTAAATATGAATTAAAAGTGTTTAACTATTACTAGTTCTGCACCATAATTTTTTCTGTAGCCACCCCTCTATCTGTAGTCAATCTAAAGAAGTAGAATCCAGTAGGATAATTGTTAACATTAACCTGCTCTACCTGTGCTCCTGGAACAAGATTTAATCTACGCTCTTCAATCAACTGACCAGAATAGTTAAATACTGATAATTGAGCATCATTAGCTTCTATATTATTGATAGAAAGACTAACTGTTTCCGACGCAGGATTTGGATAAATGTTGAATCCAAGACTTGGATTATTTACATCATCCACTGCTACTGAAATTCCATCAGACTGTATCTTAATACCACCATCAGGAAGGATCAATTCTATCAAATCACCTTCACCTGTAGTAAGCGTTGCAGTTGTGTTGAATCTTTCTACATTCAAGTATTCGAAATCATCCATGGTGTATCCAATACCTTCTGTATTGTCATCAGAACCAAATCTGAATCTAACAAAAATAGTTTCTCCTTGGTATTCATCCAAGTCTACCCATACATCTTGCCATCCTTCAGAATTACCAGAGTAAGCACTCAAGAAAGGAAGCACAAATGTCGTAAACTGCAAACCTCTTGGATATGGATTTTTGATAAATTGAGGTATTTCCACATCTTGGAAAGTAGTCGCTCCATCTCTTGATACTTGAAGTAAAACACCATCTGCCCCTGCTTCTGTATCATAGTTTTGGAAGAAACGTAAACCTGGGTTTTCACCAGATACTTCTAATGGTTGTATAAATAATAAATTTTCACGCGTTTCTACACCAGGATCCGCAACAAAATAAGCAGCATTGCCACTATTCGTACCGAATCCGGCATTATTAGCACCAAGCGTAAATAGATTCTCTGTTAAGTCACCATTAATGGGTGCATCTGAAGTAGGAATCCATTGTGTGGCATCACTCCCTTCTAAGTCATTAATAATTAATGTTTTTGACTGGATATTCGGATCAAGATTGATAGTATAAGTTAGTGCAAACTCATCTAGTGGTTCCATGTTTCCTAGTTCCCACACGATATTGTCGCCAACCACTTCTCCGCCATCGGAGATGTTTGAAACGGTATGTCCTTCCGCGATGGTTTCCGTAACCACTACATCCGTAGCCAATGCGCCTTTATCATTAACAACCGTCATGAGAATATCCACATCAGTACCTGACTCTACTACATCAGGAATAGGCTCAGAACTTACTATACTTTTTCTCATCTGAATTTCTAAGACGCATTCTCTTGGCGCATTAAAGTCAGCGATACCATCACCTTGTTCATTAGTATCTCCCTGACTGGCATTTTCTCCTAATCCTCTTCTAGCAAATGCTGACCAAATAATACATGAATTGGCTCCTCCATACAAAAATTGATCTGCTTCTAAAATACCATCTCTACCATCAACGAAACCAGGGTTACAAGCCGTAAACTTTAATCCTTCTGTTACTAATCGGACGGCCATATTGTTTCCGCCTTCTCCATTGATTAAATCTGTATCAAATCCATGCTCATCTACCATAGCCCAATACATATCCCATAACATACTAGCCCATACTTTTCCAACTCCATGAGGGATTGCTGCTGTAGGGACAGAATTAAATGTTTCAGGATCTTGAGATAAATCAGTACTATAAGGAAAAGCTCGTATTCCATTTCCATTGGTAGGTTCTCTTCCTACATATGTTCCAATACCTGATCTTTCAGTACCATCTTCATCTCCCTTAACAGTTGTGACTAAGGTAAAGAAGTCTGACCATCCTTCTCCCATTTGTTCAGCATTACCAAGGCATCCTGAATTAGAAGGTCCGCCAACTAATCTAGTTGAAATTCCGTGTGCATATTCGTGTGCAACAATTCCGTTATCTACATCTCCATCAAAAAAGTCAGCACCTTGTGCTCCATCAGCTCCAATTGATACTACTACTGGATCAGGGCTGTTTGCCATCACAGTTTTGATTGTAGTACAGTCCGTATTTGATAACATAATAGCAGGAATAGTAATGGTAGCGTCAGTCCCAGCCATTACAATAGCTGGATCTTCAAAATTACAAACAATAACTGCAATGGCACCTGCTGCTTGAGCATTACGGGTTTTCAATACAAAGGTACAGCCACCTCTATCTATTACAGCGACTTTTCCATTTAATTCATCTGGATTTGCTACATCACCACAGGTAAAAGAAGGATTTGACAAATCTGCATCAAAAGCCAATGCAAGCTCACCATCAATTATTGGATTAGCAATAGGGTCCGCACTAAAAACTGCTGTTTCCGTATCATAACTTCTAGCAATATTAGAAGGACTATTAACTCTTAATAATTTGCCCCCTGCTCTACTCCAAACAAACATTGACATAACAGGCGATGCTCCGTCTGGTGGGGTTCCAAAAGTGGCGTTGTTCACACTTCCTATATCCCTGCCATCCTGTGCGTGTGCTTGTACTGGGTCAAAAGCACCCGTTTCAGCATTACCGTAATTATTTTGTTGGAAGTTTCCAGCACTTTCATC
>CAYWOZ010000031.1:0-21898 GCA_964458675.1 uncultured Saprospiraceae bacterium | reverse complement strand
GAATTTTCAAGCAGCTTTTTTCCAGCTGTATAAAAAAAGTGTACGGTAGAGAAATATAAAAAACAAAAATTTCTCAAACCTTTATTACCTTACATATAATGCAAGACCTAGATTTACACACATTCGAATTTGGAACTGGCCAACTTTTTCTGCTTAATATATGCCTTGCCTTCCTGATGTTTGCCGTAGCCTTAGATATAAAAATTGTAGATTTCAAAAAGATACTAGAGCAACCAAAGTCGGTATTAATAGGGTTAACCTCACAACTTTTACTTCTACCTCTACTATCCATACTACTAGTTTATGCTTTTAGACCTGCTAGTTCTATTGCATTAGGAATGATGTTGATAGCGGCATGTCCCGGTGGCAATGTATCCAATTATGCAGTGCACCTGTCCAAGGGAAATACAGCCTTAAGTATTATGATGACAAGTATTACTACAGTTTGCGCGATAATTCTTACCCCGCTTTCTTTTGCCATTTGGACAAAATTTATCCCAGTAGATAGCGCTATAAGCATAAGTGTTGCGCCGGGTCAGATGTTTCAAACCATCTTTTTACTCATATTCGTGCCTCTCGCTACAGGAATGCTGAGTAATCACTTTTTACCAAAGTTCACCCAAAAAATCAACAAATTCGTCAAGGCATTTGCTATGATTATATTTATAAGCTTTGCTGTAGTCGCCATTTATCTCAAATTTGATGACCTTAGAAGCTATGTACACTATGTGTTTCTCATTGTTTTAATACACAATGCCCTCGCCCTTTTGATGGGGTATACCTTCGCCAAATGGAATAAATTACCAGAATATAGCGCCAGAGCAGTATCAATTGAGACCGGAATACAAAATACAGGCCTTGCCTTAATATTAATTTTCAACTTTTTTGATGGTTTGGGTGGAATGGCTATTATAGCTGCTTGGTGGGGAATATGGCACTTGATTTCGGGCTTTCTGCTAGCAACTTATTGGGGAAGACGTCCCCCCATGCCAAATTAAATTTGGTTGTATCAGCCTTGAATTTAGGATTTTATGCATTAAAAAAAGCACTATACCAAAGGTTTTTATTACCTTAGACGACATTTAAAGTGACTTTGCTTCATAGCTTACGTAAAAAGATTGGTACAGTTAAATAAGAAATAACTACAATAAGATACGGGCGTATCTAATTTAATATTTTAGAAAATATATTTAATTACAATTTTTTCTGATAAATCAAATTCAAAATCGAAATTCTATGTCTATTAATTTATTAAAAATGCTACAGGACCAAATGGGTGACTCTGTAGTTGAACAAGCAAGCAAATTTCTTGGCGAAAGTAGCGCAAATACCTCTTCAGGTATCAGTGCCTTATTACCTTCTTTACTTGGTGGAGTTATAGGAAAAGGAAGCACTGAGTCCGGCGCAAGTGGACTTCTTGATATGATTACAAAAGGTAATCATGATGGAGGAATCATGGATTCTATAGGTAGCATGTTTGGTGGAGGCAGTTCTACTAGCAACCTTATGAATGCGGGTAGCCTTTTGACAAGCGCTCTCTTTGGAGGAAGCAAATTAGGTTCTGTTTTAGACGTTGTAACAAGCGTTACAGGTATGAGAAGAAGTTCTTCTTCAAGCCTTATGAATCTTCTTGCTCCTGTAGTAATGGGAATGATTGGCAAGCAAGTAAAATCTGGTGGTCTTAATGCTGGTGGTCTTATGAACATGCTTATGGGGCAAAAGGATCATGTATCTTCTGCACTTCCTGCAGGTATGGGTTCTATTCTAGGTTTTGCTAATGCAAAAGATAAAGTAACAAGTACTGTAACTGGTGCGGCTTCTAGAACTGCTTCTGCAGCAAAGGAAACTGTAAGAGAAGCAGCAAGTGTAACTTCTGACGCAGCTGCGACAGGAGGATCATGGTTAAGATGGGCTCTTCCATTAGTACTAATAGTAGGAATTGGAGGTTTCTTATGGAACTATATGAGTGGTTCAAATGCTGTAGCGGATGCTGGTAATATGGTTGAAAATGCTGCAGGAACTATGGTTGATGGCGCTTCTAAAACGGTGAATGCAGCTGGTGATGCTGTAGGCAATGCAGCTGGAACTGTTGCAGGTGCAGCTGGAGATATGGCTGACGGTGCTAAGAACATGGCTGGAGATATGGCTGATGGAGCTAAGAACATGGCTGATGGAGCGACTGCTGCAGGAGGTAAGATGGTTGATGGTGTAAAGAACGCAGGTGGTAAGATGGTTGATGGAGCTAAAAATACTGGCGGTAAGATGGTTGATGGAGCTAAAGGTATGGCAGGTGATATGAAAGCTGGTGGAAACAAGCTTGGTCAAAAGATTAAGAATGCTGCTGACAAAACAGGTGATGCAGTTGCTGGTGCTGCTGGTAAAACAGCTGATGCTGCTGGTGCTGCTGCAAACGCGGCAGGTGCTACGCTATCTGCAGCTGGTATGAAGGCTAAAGAAAAGTTTTCTAGCATGTTTAAGACTGGTTCAAGCGCTTCTGCTTACGGATTGCACGATATTACTTGGGCTGAAAGTGGAAACAGAATTTCCAATTATGACAAGGACGAGGTAATGGCTTTGGCTGCTGCTTTAAAGGCAGACCCTAAGGCTAAGATTCAAGTTCAAGCTTTCGGTAAAAACAAAGTAGAAGCTGGAGCTAGAGCTCAAGCGATTAAGCAAATATTGACTACGCTAGGTGTTAAAGCTGGGCAGCTATCTGCAAAAGGTATGACTGACGGTGCTGACATGAATGCTGTAAACGTCATCGTAAAATAATTCAAGCAAATTAGTTTTGCTTACTATAAAAAACAGCTGATCCATATTTTGGGTCAGCTGTTTTTTTTGCGCCATCACGCTTCTTGAAAAAAATCAAGAAACGTGAGCGTGCTATCCGTTCCTACTCGACTGCACCTACTCCTATTCGCTATAGTCAGCAGTTGTATTCGTTCATCCACTCATCCTTCCTGCTTCCTTAGCTCATAAGTCGTATGCTTGCCTCATACCACTGCTATCACTTGTCGATAAAGACTACTTAACAATAAAATGCTGCTTTGTCAATTATCTACATTATTTAAGCTTAGACTAAAGCCCTAATAACTCTTTAATTCAGAAGACTTAACATATTATATTTTACCATAATGCAAATTCTTAACACAATCTTTGCATTTTCTCCACAACAGAATCTTCTTGAGAATAGTTAAATAGGAAACACACAATAAGTGAATCAGAGAAAATTAAAATTCGAATTGATAACTCAAATATTGACAAAGGGTCAAATGAAATACCCATTGCAATTTATAAAACGCTTATTAAGAGGTTTTAAAAATGAGATTGGAAATATACTAAGCATAAATCATCAAAGTACAAAAGCCCTAAACGATGTACTTGATCAAGAAAGATTTGAATTGCGATGTGAAAAGATGACCATCCAGTTAGAATTAGTGCGGAACAGAAAAACCAGGATTACGACTGTAAAAGATTTTATCATGAGATAAAAAATCCCCCTCTAAACGATAACCAAAAAACAGTCCTATATAACCGTAAGAAGGCAAGTGTAATTCTTGTCTTCTTTTTTTTATTCTGCTGTGTCTAGAACCTCTGACTCCTTTCTTCCCTTATTATTTTTGAAGAAGAGATAATACACAAGTATTCCGATTCCTAAAATGATAAGACCCGAAATAGCCTCTTCGTGTTTGTTCCACAAAGCAATCAAAACAAATATGGTCGAAATCACTACGAAAAAAGCAGGTACTATTGGGTACATCCATACCTTAATAGGTCTTCCAATTTCAGGTCTTTTCTTTCGTAATACAAATACAGATGCCCCAGCTAAAGTCATAAAGATGATATCCATAAAAACAACAAAACCCATCAATTCTCTAAACTGTCCCCACATCAATAGCAGTACTATTGCCCATACTGACTGGAATATCATTGCTTTCGCAGGAGTCTTGTAACGAGGATGGACTTCAGAAAGGAACTTAAAAAACACCCCATCTTTTGCCATAGCATAATAAATCCGTGGAGCTGACATAGTATATATACCTATAGTTCCAAATATGGAGATAGCAATAGCAACGGCCACAATCTTGCCTCCATTAGGAGTAATAGTTTTCATAGCATCTGCAGCTATGGAATTCGTTTTAGCAATGTTGTCAAGGCTTAATAAATTCATGTAGCCAATATTCACAAGGATGTAAGTTATAGTTACTATAGTAACACCTAAAACCATTGCTTTGGGTACGGTACGCCTGGGATTGATGGTTTCCCCTGATAAAAATGAGGTGTGATGCCAACCACCCATGGCAAACAAAACTCCAATCAATGCCAGAATAACCCCCTCAAATGCATTATTAGGTATCGTAGCAATACTATAGTCTAGTGTGATTTGCTCTGGGTTGTAATACATAAACCCTAAAACTATAATTATAGCGATGGCGAAAAGTTTGATTCCAGTAAACAGGTTAGCAAAAATTTGACTGGTCTGAATCCCTGTGATATTGATTATTGTCAGAAGGATTATTGCAATAGCGGCTACCCCGACTTTTTGGTTTGGCGATAAGCTTATAAAATTGGTCAAATATTCTGCAAATATCATCCCTAAGGCCGCAATGGCACCCGTGGTAATAACTAGCAGAATCACCCAACCATATAAAAAACCAACTAGCTCACCATAGGCTTCTTTAAGGTAGACATAAACACCACCAGATTTTGGATACATACCTCCTAACTCCGAAAAAGTCAATGCACCCGTAAGGGCGATAAATCCACCAAGAGTCCAAGCAATAATAACCAGTAAATGATGAGGGACGTCTTCTACTATTTGACCAGGGCTAGAAAATATACCTGCTCCGATGCAGGCTCCTACCGCTATCATAGTCAAACCATAGGTATTAAGTTTCCGATTTAAATTGGCCATTCTTAAAGAAAAGTAAAAATTAACGATACACATACAAATTCCTCAAAAAAGTGGATTCTGCAGCCTTTATTGACCAAATTCTTAGAATAATCGCTTTTTAGAAACTTAATTTCATTCTACTGCAGCGTTTTAGCCTTAATCTTATTCTGAATCAATGAAAACGAAAGACTTAGAATTAAAATAGTATCGAACTCGGTAGTTGTATAAAGCTAAAATACATTCGATGAGACATGAACTCTGCATAAGAGAGGTTATGGATTGAGTTGAAATATTTTGTTTCATTAAAGCATGAACTAGGCTGTGTTTCTGAATTTCTTGAAGAAGAATTCTAACAATACGGTCAAATTAAAGCGGCTATTAACTAAATTGAATATAATTTTTTCCTGGGAGGAGATTTTCTCCTCTCAGTTTTGTATCTTTTTAGATAAATAAAAGACAAACTTTTCTTTGAACCTCGAAACTATCATAGAAGGCTGCAAAAGCAAGGACTCTAAATGCCAAGAAGCGTTAGTACGAAAGTATGCCCCAATCTTAATTAACATATGCAAAAGATATGTTTATGATTCAGATTTGGCCTATGATGCTATGCAAGAATGCTTTTTGAATACGTTCAAATACATTGGCAATTTTTCTGGAAAAGGCTCATTTGATGGGTGGATAAAGCGAATAGCTATCAACTGTGCATTAGGAGTAAGAAAGAAAATGAAAGGAGAGTTGTACATAGATGAAATGGATCAGGTGCTTCATTTAACAACTGATGTTCCAGATGCCATTTCAAAACTTAAAGAAGAGGAATTATTAAATATAGTGGATGAACTGCCAGAGTCTTGTGGAATAATTTTCAATCTTTTTATACTTGAAGGATATGCGCATAAGGATATCGCAGAAATGTTAGGCATAAAAGAATCTACTTCTAGATCACAATTAGCAAGAGCTAGAGAAAAATTGATTATCAGGTTGAGAAATATCGAGACTTCAGAACTCAAGCGAGTAAAGTATTGGTCTTTCTCTAGTGCAACATAAGAATTATGAATATTTTTGATTTTGAAAACAGGCTTAAAAATTACACTTCCAACTCAAAGGGGGATGTTGACATGGATAGGCTTTTGAAAGATCTCAACATAAAGCCTCAAGCAAAAACTAATAGTAGATTTGCCTATTATTTTTTTGCTGCCATCCTTACAGTCGGCTTGAGCTACATTGGCTATTCAATTTTTTTACAAAGCCCGATGGAAAGTGCTTCAAATCAAGAAGTACTAGCACCCAATCCAATTGTACTAAGTCAAGATCACATTACACAAGCTAACTCAAATGTTGTAGATGTAGACAACAGCATCTCATCTAGCCATCCTAATATTAAAGAAGAAAGGAATGAAGCTATCAGCTCTAAGGATCATAATAAAGTTAAAAAAGCCCCAGTACAAAAGGTAATGGATAAAGTAAGTACTAACTTGATTGAACAGAACTCTAATTCAACACTCAATATAGAGGATGCCTATATTACTCCAATAGTACCTGCAAAACATGAAGAAATTAAAGAAGAAAATAAGACTGAAGTATCAAAATTAATCGCTGATACTAAAATCATAGAATCTTATCCAAACCAGCAAAAAGCGGAGTCTCTTAAGAAGTCAATTGAAAATCTTGATCTACTACCCCTTGCTGCGTTTGGTCTTTTTGATTATGATGATAAACCTAACTTTAAAAAGCTGAAGAAAGAAGATTGCCCACGCTTTGGAGAACGACTTTGGCACCTGTCTATTATACCAGAAATAGGCTATGCATTCCCTATGAAAAGACTTCGATTAAATGACACCGCATTCGCTAGTACTTTCAATGAAAGGGTGGATAATGAAAATACAATAGAAGGGATTAATGCTTCTCTATCCTTACAATTTAAAAATGAAGTAACGGGACTATATGTAAAACCAGGAATAGCTTACACGCAGATTAATGAGCGGTTGAATTTTACAGAAACAGAGATTGTGCTCGACTCTGTCGAGGTACAGGTTATGGAGCCTAGTCAAACAGGGGACTCCACTCTTATATTTACTGTTGATTCCTTATTCAATCGAGAAATAATAACCAGATCCAAAGTAAATTATCAATTACATGAATTTGATTTACCAATTGCTATAGGCTATACTATTCAAGCTAAAAAATTCAGCTTTGATGTAGAAGCAGGCCTTAAAATCAGCTTTTTACAAAGAACGACTGGTCAAATATTATCTGACTTAGGTAATGAATCTGGGGAAGAATTTGCTGACCTTGAAAGTGATCCTCTTGGCTTATTTGCAAACTCTATAGGATTAGGTTTCTTTGGGGGTGTATTAGTCAAGTATCCACTCTCGGCTAGATCAGCGATTTATTTAGCCCCTAGATACAGTTTCAATACTCTTTCGTACTCATCTAATTCTAACCCTATAAATCAACGGTATAACGTATTTAGTATAAATGCTGGCTTAATTTATCATTTGTACTAAAGAGGCTAAAGTTTTTCAAATTTTCAATTCTGGTTCTTATCCTATTTACTAAATACCAAAAATAGGTACTCGATTGGTGTAGTATTTTTTATACTTTTGTGAAAAAAATGTCTTCATCAAAAATCGTCAAAGCGCCTATGGAAAAAATTGACAGCTTAAACCAGGTAGCTGAATTTCATAGCTTATTCAAACATCCAATACTCGATACACCAACTATTCCATCTAAAGAAAGATGCGACTTAAGAGTTAGTCTTATAGCGGAAGAGTTAGACGAACTGAAAGAAGCCATTGCTAATAATGATATGCTAGAAATAGCTGATGCACTCTGCGATATTCAGTACGTACTGTCCGGGGCTGTTTTAGAATTTGGTCTTGGAGACAAGTTTGTAAAACTTTTTGAAGAAGTACAGCGATCTAATATGAGTAAAGCGTGTACCAGTATGGAAGAGGTAGATGCTTCTATTGCTCACTATAGAGATAGAAAAGGAGAAGAATGCAGCTACAGACAAGAAGGAGATAAATTTCTCTTATATCGAACAACAGATCAAAAAACATTGAAATCGATAAACTATTCTCCTGCTGATTTAAAATCAATTATAGAAGAATAAAACCTATTCTTCATTTGTTATTTGAAGTATTTTCTCTGAGAAGGAGGACAACATATCAGCGTTAGTTCCGATTTTATACTTTACGACTCGCCTATCTTTATCTAAAAGAATATAGGTGGGATAGTATTTTACTTTTAACTTCGTTAATAGCAAATCTTTGAGGTAGGCTAGGTTGAATCCAATTTCTTGTACATTTTGAATCTCATTTTTACTGTATGTCCCTTTAAATGCAAAGTGATAAAACTTAACTTTTTTGTCTTTACAAAAGTTTGTCAATCCAGAAAGTAGATCAAGCTCTACTGGGCCAAACTTCTGAAAGCCTCCAATGGCAAAAATAATCATACTATCTTGGCCAACTTTTTCGTCTATCTTAGTTTTATTACTTAATTTGAATCTATAAGAAATCTTTTTTTTGTTTAGCTTGAATAATGAGTGAGACTCTTTAGCTATGATTATGTCATCAAACGAAGTTCTTAATTCATCTGGAAATGCATCTTCCGTGATTTTAAAATCAGCTATTGAAAAAGCAGAAGAATCTACTATGGTAGGAAATATTGATTTAGCAGCATAAGTGACTCGACCATAAACATCATCTACAAATGTATACTGCATAGCGTATCCGCTAATTTGGGAAAAAGGGGTAAAATCAACTCCAAAAGAATCCGTTGTATAAATCTCTACGGTAGTATTTTTATAAAAAATCTCATACTTCTTGCAAAGCATTCCCGCTATTTGATATAGTTTTTCATCATTCGTATTAGAAACTAATGTTGGAATCTGCTGTAGAGGTTTTTTGACGGCGATACTTTCTCCTTCAGCTTTGATATAGCATCTATAGTCTAATAGTTCATCCAAATTATATAGATGAACCTCATCTATATCTGCAGCATATTTGTTCTGGGTAAGCACATTATTGGGGCTTACTATATGGTATGCCTCATATGGAAGGTTATATTTATAGCTAGATAAGCTATCTGTATTCTCTACATAAACTTCATAACGAATCTCTATGACGTGAATACCATCTGCTCTAAGCTGACTTGGAAGTAAGAATAAGAGTCCAAATATTGTTAACAGAAATTTATTCACTATTTTGATTTATGAAGTGATTGACAATCAATTGGTTAACACTAAAGAATAAAAAACGTTGTTAACAAGATAAAGAAATTTTAGAAAATCACTCATTATCAATTTTGTCTAAAAGAATAGAGCAAGCTGACAGACACCTATACTTGTATGTAGATAAGTATTCGCGGAAGCGTATAGCTGGAGCACGACAAGGCGAAGCCGCGTAGAAGTAAGGGATAGCAATGGCATGCGCAGCATATAATGAATAGCCCGCCGCCTGCCCTCTTTTTAGGGATGGCGGTACTCCCAAAATATTAGAATACAGTGATTTTCCTTTAAAAGAATTAGTAAGCATAGGTTAAATGCCTTTCAATCTGTGTACCTTCATGTAATACAATTTTGAGCTCACTCCGAAAAGTCGGAATAACCAAAAATGAATATTTTTGGAAAATCCTTACTTCTCGGAGAGGAATAAGTTTATGGTAATCAAAAATATTTTCATGTTAAGGAAATTGTTGTTTTGTTGCTTCTTGTTTTTGGTTGTCTCAAAGGACAATTTGATTCTTGCTCAATCTTTCGGATTTGAATTAGCAGAACATAAAGATGTAGAGGCTATACCATTTGAATATATCAATGGATTTATAGTGGTAGAGGTACTATTCAACCAGACCTTTCCCCTCAAATTTATAGTTGACACTGGAGCTAGTAATACCATCATTTCTAAAAAAGAAATTATCTCCTTGTTCAATCTTCCATATGGAAGAACCTTCAAAATTTATGGCGCTGACTTAAGTACTGTCTTATATGCACATCTTGTCAATGCGGTGCATCTTTCTTTGAACAATCTCATCGCTCCAAGACAAGATATACTTGTGCTTGAAGAGGATTATTTTGATTTTCAAAGAATCACTGGAATAGATATTCATGGGGTATTAGGGGCAGATATGTTTAGATACAATGTCCTCAAAATCAATTATAAAAATCGAACTTTGGAGCTATATAAACCAACTTCGAAGCGCCTACGCCTCAAAAAGTATACGGAATTGGATATGGTGATTCAAAAATCCAAACCCTATATAGTCGCCAAGACAGAGCTGTCAAACAACAAAATACTTGAAACGAAACTACTAATAGATACCGGAGCGTCCACTGCACTGCTCTTGGATACTAACTCTGATGAAAGCCTAACTTTACCTTCTAACATTATTCCTGGTACCCTAGGATTTGGTTTGGGTGGGAACTTGCAAGGGTACATTGGTAGGGTTCCTTCTTTAGAATTTGGGAAATTTAAGCTTGAAGACGTCATCTGCCGTTTTCAAGAGGTAGAGGCAGATACCATCCAAAACCTGATAGTTAGAAATGGCATCATTGGAAATTATATCCTTGATCGCTTCATAATGGTCATTGATTACCATGAACAACGACTGTATTTGAAGCCAGAAAGACGATGGAAACGCAAATTCAGATATGATAAGAGTGGAATAAACTTCATTTCCATAGGGCTAACGGAGAAAACATATTACGTAAATTCTGTACTTGATGGCTCACCTGCTGACCTGGCAGGGGTCCAAATAGGCGATGTAATCAAAACAATCAACCGAAAACCAAGCAGTTTGATCTCTTTTAATGGTATAAACAGGATTTTACACGCCAAAGCGGGTAAAAAAGTAAGGTTGAAAATCAAACGAGGGGACGAATTTCTCAAAACGGAATTTAGGCTTAAAGACTTGATTTAGCCTCGCTTTTATTGATTTTATATTGTATATTTGCGTCCATTTTAAATTAAAACCTAATACTATGTTTGCAATATTGACAATAGCTGGTCAGCAATTCAAAGTTGAGGAGGGTCAACAGATCTTCGTCCACCAGTTATCTGCCGAAGAAGGCGACAGTGTTACTTTTGATCAGGTTCACTTGATTGGAGGCGATTCTAGCGCTAAGATTGGAAAGCCCGTATTATCAGGCGCTTCCGTTAAAGCTACAGTTCTTGGCCATGAAAAAGGCAAGAAAGTGGTCGTCTTTAAGAAAAAGAGACGTAAAGGATACCGTGTCAAGAACGGTCACAGACAACATTTTACTAAAATCAAGATTGACAGCATAGCGGGTTAATCCAAAAAAACATTTAACGATGGCACATAAAAAAGGGGTAGGTAGTACGGATAATGGACGTGATAGTAACGCGAAACGACTCGGTATTAAACTCTACGGTGGTCAATTGGCTCGTGCAGGAAATATTATTGTACGTCAAAGAGGTACTAAATTTCACGCTGGTGAAAATACATACCTAGGAAGAGATCATACTTTACACGCTCAAATAGATGGTAGAGTAGCTTTTAATAAAAGAAGAAAGAACAGAACGTTCGTGAGTATCATTCCATTAGGCGAAGGAGAAGCATTAGTACCTGCAAAGCCAGTAAAGGAAAAGAAGCAAAGTGCTCCTAAGCCGGTAGCACCTGCAGTTTCTGAAGTAAAAGCTGCTGCGCCAGTTGCACCTGTAGCTCCAGCAGCACCTGCTAAGAAACCTGCATCAGGTGATAAGATTGCTTTTGATGGCAAAAAATATCTTCCGGACGATCATAAAATTGTAGAAGGTGTCGGCCCTAAAATTTCAGAGCTTATCAAAGCAGCTGGAATAAATACTTGGGCTGAGCTTGGAGCTGCTGATGTTAGTAAACTCAAAGAAATCTTAACTGAAGCAGGAGCAAGATACAAAATGCATGACCCTACTACATGGCCAAAGCAAGCTAAATTAGCGGCTGAAGCTAAGTGGGATGAATTGAAAGAATATCAGGATTATTTGGACGGTGGTGTTGATCCTGCAGCGGCTAAAAATTCTTCTGAAGAAGAATAAATTTCGCTATATTGCAATAGTTTTAGTTTTCATAGCTTTATATTTTTGTTGGGCCGTGCTCTATAGAGTACGGCTTTTTTTATTAAACTATGATAATTAAGTGTTTATGTATTTGAAATAAAATTGATGGTAGATTACTTGTAAATGAGTTCTAGCCTTTATAAGTCCATTGATGTGTTTTGCTTTGTCTTTTAAAAGACATTTTATATAGTCTCGTATCCCCCTTTAAGCACCCAGCCTTCTTGACCATTTTCTAACCTTACTTTATTATAGTCTCCAATTCGATCTAAAATAAAAAGCTTTACTCCTGGCTCTAGCACTTGAATAGCTTCATTGGCTTCTTCAGGTGCTGACTTCAAGGGAATTGAGGATTCCAAAACAATGGCAGTTTGATTTCTATATTGAAAATTAGCTTGTGAGCTGCTTAGAAAAAACATAAGCCCTCCTAAGATCAACAGTGCTATCCCTACTACAAAGCCTTTCTTTTTTCTAGCGCGAACAGAATCCAATAACCAAATACTAAGTGCATAAACACTTCCAAATAAAGTGATAAGGCTCAAAATGAACCACGTGTTTGAACTTAATCGTGTGTAGAGATATTTCCATACACGAGATAGAAAAAATTCAGGTATTTCGACTATATCATTATCCAGCTGCTCTTTAGCTAAACTTAGATTATGAAGGATTGACTTGTTGAATGGGCTAATCTTTAAACCCTTTTCAAAATATAAGACCGCATGTGGGTAATCTCCTTTTTCGTAATAGGTACTTCCTAAATTATTATATAGAGCAAGAGAGTGATCTCCACTATCTAATATTTTTTCATAGTGATTTATAGCCTCCTCAAAAGATTTTGATTTAAATGAAGCAGCACCGGATTCAAGTAAGCCTCCATTATCTTGTGCACACATGGAAAATGCTATACACAAACAAAAAAATAAATAGCTAATTCGAATCTTAATCATCAATTTAAAATAAGTCACTAAAAATCATAGGTCGCCTTTCGATACGCCAATTAAACCCTTCAATCTTTAGGGCGTTGTGATCTGCTTGCTTCATTGGCACTAAGTTAGCCTTGGGATTCGGAAAACAATTAATTCTTTCCACTTTATTATCTCCAAAATCTACAATCATATCGCTGCAAATCGTTTTGTTCACAGCCACATAGGCCCCACTTTCGTCTATCAAATAATATACAGATTCAGCATTTCCATAGACATCCATTTGATAGAGCTCATTGTCTTGGAATAAGGCAACAATATCTCGTCCTTTAATTTGATTGTAAAAATAATTATCTGGCGAATTTATTATAAAACTTTTTTCCACCAAAAATATAGTATCTAATTTTCCATCAGATATTTTCATTCTAATAGAGTCTGCAGTAAACTGAGTTGTGTCAGACCAAATGATTGGGTCTTTGTAAAAGTAAAAGGTCGAGTCTGTTTGTGTAAATACCAAGGAATCACAGACTCCTTGAAAATCACTTTTTAACATTCTAACATCTTGGAAAGCCACAAACTGTTTTGCACTATCTACTTCAAAGCTCTCCGCACGAGAATACTCCAAAGTATCTGTTGTCAAAAATAAAGAATCATCATCTAGAATAGAAATCAATAATGTACGCTCGCCATATGCTTTTAAATAATCCTGATCTTGGATATAATCTGCACGATCACAACGAATGGTAATTTGCTGGGAACTATCTTGCCAAAGGACATTGCCAGTAGCAAGCCCTAGGCCGGTCTCATCATCAAAATCTATGTTTTCCGCTTCCAGATATTGAGGAGGGTTTATAAGTACTGAATTTCCTTTAGAGACTAATTTTTTAGTTTTTTCATTATACACGATTACATCAGCGTCTATAACTTGGTTTCCATCCTCAAAATGTGCGTTTCCGGTAAGCGTTGTTTCATCTGTTTTTTGATTGAAGGTAATCCTATCAGCGTTTGCTTTAGTTTCTCCTTCCAAAAAAAAAGCGTCTCCTTCTAAAACGACCTCTCCTGAGGCACCGTCATATTTCATAATATCTCCTTCTGCCGTTTGGCCTCCTTTTGAATATTGAGCATTCTGGCGAAATTCCGCTTTTTCATTTGCGATGTCATAAAATCCTGCTTCACAGTAAATCTTTGACTCTCCTTGGTCAATTCTGGTAGGTCCTAAAAAGGTAGCTATTTTACTTTCCGTATTGAATTCAAGGGTATCTGCTCTCAATTCAAATTTTTCATCTACTATGGTTACCCCATCTTTGAAGTAGGCTTGATTCGCATCTAGATAATAATACCCAATCTTACTTCTTAGCTGGGTAGTCCCATTTGTCAGCAATCCTCCATCAGTGTAGGTAGCTGCCTTCTTGTCTAAATTGTAGGTCAAAAAGTTTGTAAACAGTTCTTGGTCGTTATTTTCTAATACAACATCGCCGTATAATTTTGCTATTTTATCATTACCATTATATCTAAGAGAATCAGAGAATACATTTAGACTATCTCCTTGTTGAATAATGACATTTCCCATTGCTAAAACATTATTTGCTGTCACATCAACAATCGCCGTATCACAGGATAAGAATGCACTATCTTGACGCAACTGTACATTCCCTAGTAACTTTCTTACATCCTGGCCTTGTTCAGTATAGCCCTCTGCAAAATCAGAAAAGTTGATCATTACTTTCGTGACCTTGGTGGTATCTTGCTCTGATGGTAAAGTAACCTGCGCAAATGTATAATTCACATTTAAGAAGGTGAGTAAAGCTAGAAAACAAAGAAATATTTTAACCTGTTGCAATTCTATATTTTAATATGAGTCCACTCCGAAAAGTCACGAAACCCAAAAATGTCTCTTTTGGCGATATTTCCTCTTTTCTCAATCTACTGATGATTAGGCACGCCGACTAGTAGTCGCACAGGCATCACTGAATTTCGAAAAGAAAAAATCTCATCCAAAATAGTTCATTTTTGGCAATCCGCTACTTTTTGGAGTGGACTCAAATATGGGCTACTGCCTTTTTACCTAATAAACTACCTAAAGCAACTCCCATTCCGCCCAATCGAACAGCTAAGGTAATACGCCCTGAGTATTTTTCTAAAATGGGTTGTTTTGAGGACCCTACCCCTAATATCCCACTCCATTGATTTTCTATGGAGAAATTCTCATTTGGCAAGACAACTTCTTTTAATAGTGCCATTAAAGCGTCCTTTACTATAGTGTTACTTCCAAATGAATTAGTTGTTTCTCCCTCAAGGTCCAAATGTCTACCTCCACCTATAAGAATTCTAGAATCTATGTTTCTGAAATAGAAATACCCTTTATGCATATGGAATGTCCCCTCTATTTTCAAATTATTCACTTTTGAAGTAACTAGGACTTGATTTCTTACCGCCTTGATTTCTAAGTTTGGGATTAGTTTTTTAACAAAGCCATTATTTGCAATGATTAATTTACTAGCTTTTGCTACCCAGCCATTGGCCAATTCAAGCGCAACACTATCTGTTGACTCTTCAATTTTGGAAACCTCAATGCCATTGAAAAATTGGATGCCAGCTGATTGAGCTATATTGTATAGTTTACGCATCATCTTGCCAGGATTCAACTTCCCTTCTGCATGATTTGTAATACAAGTCATAATATCTTGAAGCTTAGATTGCCTTATTTTATTAGGTGTAAGAGTGAACGTTTCATCTAAACCAGTTATTGAATTTAAAATCTTATTTAAATATAGGCAGCGTGCTTCACAATTTTCTGCTAATTCTGCTTCCCTACTTCTAAATATCTCGAACCCACCACAAGGAGTATAGTCCACCTCATTTTTTCCTACTAGTTCTAACAAGTGGATTAAACCCTCATATCTATCCCCTACAAGCTTGAAAACATCCGATTCGCTACTGTGCTCCAAGTCATCTAAAAGCTCTGAAACGCTTCCTATGCAGGCAAATCCAGCATTCTTAGTGCTAGCTCCAGACCCAATAAAGGCACGGTCAAACACCACAATTCTAGATTTAGGGTATTTTCTTTTGGCATATATAGCTGCAGAAACTCCTACTAAGCCAGCACCAATGATAGCGATGTCTACATTATCGAGGAAAATCGACTTTTCCCAATAGCTTGGTTGTGTAGAATACATAAAACGAAAGTAAGTATTTAACTTTATTTCATGCATGCAAAAACTTTTTTAATCAGCTCTAGGTAAGCTATCTTTGCTCAAAATATTAAAATTTATGTGGCAACGTATTCAGACCATTTTTTTACTCCTAGCGGCAATAGTGCTAGGCTTACTTTTTACTCCGATTATGTCCTTCTTTACTGTAACTGGGACACAAGAACTATTGCAGCAGTCGGATGTAGCAATGCTAGCAGATGGAATTTTCAATATACATGATCATATCATTTTTCAAATTCTGACAATTCTTGCTGTTGTAGCCAGCATTGCAGCCATTTTCATGTTTAAAAATAGAACTTTACAATTGACCTTGTCTCGACTTACTCTTGTAGGATCTGTTATGATTCTATTTCTTACTGGAATCTTTTTCTATCTAGATTATCAAGTCATTCAAGCGAATTCAGTAGTAAGTGGTGAGTTTGGGTTGCTTTCTCCAGTGCTTGGGATAATCTTTAGTATTTTAGCTTCAAGAGGAATCAAGAAAGATGAACAATTGGTAAAGTCATCTGATAGATTGAGATAATTCTGTTTACAATTTGATCAAGACAATTATCAATTAGAACCTACTAGTACACTCTTTATTGAAGCCCATATCCATACAAGTAATTCCTTTTTGGACAAGCGATAGTAGTCAAGGCGCCCTTTTCAGGCGCCTGTCCGGCAGGACCGAAACAACGTGCAGTGACGAATTAGCGCGGTGCTATGAAAAATTGAGCATTTTCATGCGATTTTTTTTCATAGCATGGTCCCATATAATCATCATACGCATAAAAAAAGCGAACCATGAAATCATGATTCGCTTTTTTGTATTTAAATACTTACTCTAATTAATTAGCTTTTGGCCTAGTAGAGTAATTTATCTTTAACTGATTTGCTTTTCTTAACGCCGTTTTGACATCTTGTACAATTCCCATAGTTACTTCACCATCGACTCTGAGCGAAGAAGTTATTTTTGCACGTTGATTTTCAGGCACTTTTATTTTGTGCTTTTCTAAGAAAATCGGAATATCATCCTCGTCACTTATTTTATCATTCAGCTGAATACGAGGAGAAGTACCATAGATGTCTCTATACTGTTCCTTTGGCTTCCCAATATATATTTGATTTACCAAGGACTTCTTTTCTAGTTTCGTAAGCTCAGTTGCTGCAGGTACAATCACGTCCACTAATCTATCAGAAGAACGCATCACAGTTACCACCATAAAGAAGAATAACAACATAAAGATGATATCTGGTAGCGATGCTGTTGATATTGCTGGTGAGGCTTTCCCTCTTTTTTTAGTAAATTTTGACATCTCTAAGGTTTTTAAACATTCACAAATTCAATCTACTCTTCTCCAAAATTAGTTGGTTCAGCTTCAGATAATACGAATGGTATTTCTGCTCTGACTTGTCGTCTTATTTCCAGTGGCAATTCATTATTGAAAATAGCATCTGAATATCCTGGAAGCGTATTCAACTTTGCTGTCCATAACTCATTATACGCAGCCTTCAACTCATTGTAGACTTGAATGTAGGTTTCATAAGAAGTTCCTCTATCATTTTTCAAGGATATGATGGCTTTAGTTGGCTTTTCCGCCAAATCTTCTCTTTGCTCTGGATTCGCGATGAATTCCTTTGTACGTTCTCTAAGTTCTTCTACCTCTGCCAATTCTCCTCTTACGAGAAGTTGATCATCAGCGTTTACCAGAACAGAGAATACGTTTCTCTTATTCAACTTAGTAGGATCAACTTCTTCATTAGACCATGGCGGTAATTTTACCGTGATCCCTTTATCAATGTCAATCGTAGTAGTCACCAAGAAGAAGATCAAAAGCAAGAAAGCGATATCCGCCATAGATCCTGCGTTCACTTCGTTACTTACTCTATTATTTTTCTTTCTTTTTAACATAGAGCTTGGTTTTTACTTGAATATATTAAGTACTTCAAATACAACCATGGAGCCTACTGCTACAATAGCCATACCTATAGTACCTTTAATGGCAGCTGAAATACCTTTACTAAGGCTTTCATCTATATTAAATTCTGTCATTGTTTCTACAATCTTCCCTACCGTTTCATGCTCAGCTGTTGATTTCAAAACGAAGAACATAATTATCAAAATGGCAAAACCAATTACAAACTTCAATGAGCCTTTGATATTAGTCAACAAATTGATTGCTCCAAAAATAACTACTGCAGCTAAAGCGATTACTAATAGCAATACAGTAATATTTAGACCAGTATTGAGAATGCCTGTATTGGCAATTTCTGGGGCCATTTTCGCCGCCTCCGGGTTATCTAGCATAGACTTGTTAGCGTTTCCAATTATGGAACCAACAACAATCACGGTAGATATTGCACCCAAGAGAAAGGCAAACAATTGACCTTTTTTTGTTAGTAAATTATACATATATCTTGAGTACTTAGATTATTTAAAAATGTTGTTTCTGTCCATTACATCTACTAAAGCGATAGAAGCATCCTCCATATTAAGTACGATACCATCAATCTTATTTACGATGTAATTGTAGAAAACCTGTAGGATAATCGCCACGATCAAACCAAATACTGTAGTCAATAGGGCTACTTTAATACCACCAGCAACAATCTGTGGACTAATATCCCCTTTCGCCTGAATTTCATCAAAAGCTCCAATCATCCCGATTACCGTTCCCATAAATCCAAGCATGGGAGCAATCGCAATAAAAAGAGAAATCCAAACTAGTCCTTTTTCTAAAAGACCCATCTGAACAGAACCATAAGAAACAATTGCTTTTTCAACAGCAACTGGGCCTTTGCCTGCGTTACGTAAACCTTCATAAAGAATACTAGCAGTAGGACCAGAAGTAGACTTACAAGTTTCCATAGCACCATTTATATCACCAGACTTAAGACTCTCGTCTATTTTGCCGATTAGTTTATCAGTGTTAGTTGTAGCTATATTCAAAGTGATGATTCTTTCTATACAGAATGCAAGACCAAGAATAAGACAAACAAGTACGAAGGTCATAAATGACCATCCCCCTTCAATGAATTTTTCTTTCAAAGCTTGAAAGCCAGTAGAGTCACCTACTACTTCTTGAGCAACAAGGGTATTAAAGTCGGCAGATATCAAAATCATACCTAGAATCAATAAAGAAAAGAATAATATTTTTCGCATAGTCGATTAGTTTTTACGAATTGGTTTTAAATAAAGCATTAATATCGTTAAAAAATATAAATATGATAAGCATGGGCCAAAAAATATTTCTGATTCAATTGGTCTCGACATGTCGAGCTTCCTTAAATCTGGAGGTGGAACCGAGCTTATTACAATTTATTTAGCATTCATGGTATGAGTAATCCAAAAATCACTCATATATTCTAGGCAATGTATATTTCAATTTATAAGAACGAAACCGAAAAACCTGTTCAAATCCTATTAAGAAGTTCAAGCAATTTTGCGGAGAGAGAGGGATTCGAACCCTCGAAACCCTTTAACAGGTTTATACGCTTTCCAAGCGCACCTCTTCAGCCACTCGAGCACCCCTCCTAACAGAATTACCATATCGTTTCTCGTGCAATATACACCACCCACAAATATTGCAAATAGATAACAATATTCAAAATTTTTACTCGTCTCTTTAGACTTAAGCCTTCTTTTCATTCATTTGGAAAATACGCATTGCATTTTCGCTAGTAATTTTAGCTATTTCGGCGATTGGAACCCCTTTTACCTCCGCTAATTTTTCAGCTACGAGCTTCACATATGCACTTTCATTTCGCTTCCCTCTATAAGGAGTAGGCGCCAGATAAGGAGAATCAGTTTCTAACACTATATTTTCGAGAGCAATGTCCTTTATAGTCAGATCTAATCCTGACTTTTTAAACGTTAATACACCTCCTATTCCTAAAAGGAAATCCAACTCTATAATCTGCTCCGCTTCTGATAAAGAGCCTCCAAAACAATGAAAAATACCTCTTAACTTCTCATCCTTACAATCTCTCAGGATTTTCAACACCTCTTCGGTTGCATCTCTAGAGTGAATCACTATAGGCACATCTGCCTCCTTGGCCCATTCGATTTGTTGTCTAAAAGCCATCTCTTGCTGACCTATAAACTTCTTTTCCCAGTATAAATCAATTCCTATCTCCCCTATCGCGACAAAAGATCTTTGATCGAGATGTGTTTTAACGTGCTTTAAAGCCTCCTCCACTTTTTCATCTACAGAACAAGGGTGCAAACCCATCATAGCATGAATACGGTTTGGATATTCTTTCTCTAAACTAAGCATTCCAGGAATTGATTCTTGGTCAATATTTGGCAAAAAGAAGGTTTCCACTCCAGCAGAAATCGCTCGCTCTATCATTTCTGATCTATCCTCCTCAAATTGTTTGGCATATAAATGCGTATGTGTATCAATGAACATGTTCTTAATTTTACAATGGTTTGGGAATTAAATAGTAAATCGCTAACAACTAGCAATGTAAAATTAAGTAGCATTTTACAAAAACCTCACAACTAAGCTTCTCCATTTGGCCGATTTGCTATTTTCGAAAAATTCCCGAACCATTCTATTTATTAAGATGCAATAAAATAGATATTGGATGTATTTGTGCACAAAATTCCAATAAATAATTTTTAATTACCTATATTTTCGTGCTTATGGCTAGCAAAAAGAAGTTTTACGTGGTTTGGCAAGGAAATGAACCTGGGATTTACAAAACCTGGGCGGAGTGCCTTTTGCAAGTAAAGGGCTACCCCGCTGCCAAATATAAATCTTTTCCTACATTAGAAGCAGCAGAATCAGCCTATAATGGTAATTATATGGAATACATGGCCTCTGGGACGGCATCTAAAAAGCCAGTCATCACAGAACAAGCCAGAGAAAATATAGACTTTGATACCATCAGTGTAGATGCTGCATGTAGCGGCAATCCTGGACCTTTGGAGTATAGAGGAGTAGAAACAGAATCTCATCTGCAACTCTTTATCCAGAAATTTCCTATCGGCACTAATAACATAGGCGAGTTTCTAGCCATCGTGCATGGCCTCGCCTATCTTCAAAAATTGAATAGTAAGCAGCCCATATATTCTGACTCGAAGCATGCCATCAAATGGGTGCATAATAAGAAGTGCAATACCAAACTTGTGAGAAATGCAAAGACCAAAAAGATATATGAAGTCATAGCGCGCGCCGAAACGTGGCTCAAGAATAACAAATTTGAAAATCCTTTGTTAAAATGGGAAACCAAAGCATGGGGCGAAATTCCTGCAGACTTTGGAAGAAAATAAATTAGAAATATGGGACGTATCATGTCCATCGACTATGGCAAGAAGAGAACGGGCGTTGCAGTAAGTGATCCACTACAGATGATTGCTACTGGGCTGGATACCGTAGACACTAAAAATTTATTCGATTTTTTAGCCATTTACTTTGACCAGGAGACTGTAGAAGAGATTGTGGTAGGCGAACCTTTGTTGGAAAATGGGCAAGCAGCACAGAACTTACCTCGCGTGCATACTTTTATAGCTCAATTCAAGGAAAAATATCCAAGCATAAAGGTAACTTTGCAGGACGAACGATACACTTCTCGAGAAGCCAAGCGCACCATCATACAAAGTGGTATTAATAAGAAAAAGCGCAGAGACAAATCACTCGTGGATAAAATAGCCGCTGTGATCATTCTGCAGCAATACATAGAAAAAAAACATTATACTCCATAATAAATGATTTTACCTATCTACTCCTTCGGCCAACCTGTCCTTAAGAAAAAAGCAGTTGCCATCGAAAAAGACTACCCAGATTTTGACATCTTACTTGCAAACATGTGGGAGACGATGTACAACGCTAAAGG
>CAYWOZ010000030.1:0-21967 GCA_964458675.1 uncultured Saprospiraceae bacterium | reverse complement strand
TGGTAATGATTTATATATCCATTAGTTACATAGTGTAAACCTAAAGGCTAGTCCATATTCTAAATTTGAAAGTATTCAGCATTATATAATTTATGCTTGCTAGTCAAGTTTTATCATTAAACTTGACTACAATCTTTTCAATTATTTTATCAGAGAGCCATGTTCTCAAAACCAAAAAAGTCGACAAGAAATACTTCTTATCGACTTTTTTAGAATTTATATTTTAAAAGTAATTACTTTTTTTTATTCGCTACCTGAATATATTTTTCCAAAGCCATTGTCATGGAAGGCGTCTCAGGGGCTGGTGCTTTTATATTTATAGTCAAGCCATGTTCTTCCACCGCCTTACTAGTAGTATTTCCATATACTGCTATACGCGTATTGTTTTGTTCAAATCCTGGAAAGTTCTCATAAAGAGACTCTATACCTAACGGACTGTAAAACACTAATACATCGTAAAATACATCTTCCAAATCCGAAAGATCGCTCGCTACGGTACGATACATCATAGAGTCTTTCCAATCCAGCTCAAGTTCATCTAAATATTTACAAACTGCAGTTGCCCCTAAGTTCGACATAGGAAGTAAAAACTTCTCCTTTTCCTTATGCTTCAAAAACGCCGTCTTCAAATCACTAATCGTTTTGCGACCTGTAAAGACTTTACGCTTTCTATACACTATGAATTTCTGAAGGTAATTCGCAATAGACTCAGACAAGCAAAAGTACTTTGTCTCTTGAGACATCTTGTGCCTAAGATCTTCACATATAGCAAAGAAGTGATCAATGGCATTTTTACTTGTAAAAATAACTGCCGTGTACTCTTCTATTTTAATACGTTGTCTACGAAATTCTTTATTATCGATTGCTTCAACATGAATGAATTGACGCCAATCAATCTTTAGATTGTATTTCTCTTCCAAAGCGAAGAAAGGTGAACGCTCTGGCTTAGGTTGTGATATGAGTATACTCTTTACCTTGTTATATTTTTCCCCCACAGACTTAACATTTGCTGACATTCAATACTTAAATTGGATGAATAAATACTAGCTGCCCATGTAATTTTTTACCACTTTATATAGTATAAATAAGGGTGCTATTTCAACGGTGCAAAGGTACATAAAAAAATGAAATCTGTTACTACCAAGGTATTTGCTACCAATCAACAAGGACCTAAACGCAAGATAACCAAGGACTAATGTCGTAGAAACACCAACAAAATACGCCATAAAAGTAGCCATTGCTTCTGGAGCAAAGGCCAAAATCAGGTTACAAGGCATCAAAATCAAGCCTAAAATGCTTAAAAAAACGTTGATTGTGAAGTTATACTCCGATACTTCTTTCTGTATTGGAAATACCTCTTTGATTACAAAAAGCACTAAATGCTTCCCATAAACAATAAGAACTATTACCAAAAGAATTGCTAAAAACTGGAAAAAAGGTTGATTTCCAATCAAATCATTGTGCTCCATCAATAAAAACACGGTAAACCCTGCATTAATGACAAAAAACATCTCCAATAGCATATTTGGCGGACTTACCCTTCGTCCTGAGGTTCGAAAATAGGTTCTCAGCAGGTTGTCACTTTTAAAGCCTTCAAAAACTTTAGTAATGACATGTCGCAACAATGTAGAAATCAAAGCCAAGGAAACTAGTAAGATTATGGTAAGAATGAGCTTAAATCGATTGATTTTATCTATAGAGGACCTGCTTTTTACTATTCTTTTTGTTGATTTGACAGGCACAGGGTCTGTGACAAATTGCTCTACTGGTGAAGTTTCATTCACATTATCACCACTTATATCAAAGGGATTACCCTGGATTTCATTGATATCGTATATCGTTCTTTTAGGTACTTTTTCTTGTACTTGAGCTTCTTCTTCAATGCCCGGCAAGTCTACTACTTCTACTTTCTCCCATTTTTCTTCACTTGATAACTTATGCTCTAGTTCGAAAGGATTTCCTGTCTGTGCTTGAAGCAGAAGGCTTAAGCCCAGAAATACTAGAATCCATATGACAGCAATACATCGCATAAAGCAAAAATAAGTTATGTGGACATCAAAATCTATCTTTTTTGAATACTAGGCAAGTATTCCCGTATTGAATTTGCTTGTTAACCACTTGTTAATTTGGATTAACATTAACCAAAGTCCTTTAGATTAGCGTTAATATCATATACCTCCTATCATCTTTTAGGTGACTTATAGTACTTTGATTTAAAAAGCACATCATTTTAGCATGCAAGATGCCATTGTCAAACGTGTATTTATCTTCGGAGCGATAGCTATTATCGGAATCTTCCTCATACAAGTTTATTGGGGTCTTAACACTTATCAGCAAAAGGAATCAGAATTTCATCAAACTGTCCATATCGCTCTTAATCGTGTAGCTAAAAATATAGCTAATTCTCAAAACAGTCAGCTACCTATAAACAACCTTGTTAAAAAAGTAAGTTCTAACTACTATGTTGTAAACACCAATAGTATAATCAATGCAAGTGAATTAGAATTCTATCTGCAAAAAGAATTTTATGACCTCAATCTTCACCTAGACTTTGAGTATGCCATTCATGATTGTGATACTAATGAAATGCTTTATGGAAACTTTTGCAAATTTGAGGAAAAGCTAATCGACAATACAGAGCTTGGAAACCTTCCGAAATACGACGAATTCATCTACTACTTCGGAGTGAAATTTCCATCAAGAAATGCATACGTTATGTCATCTATGACTAGCGCACTTTTACTCTTAGGAGTACTATTAATGACCATCATCTTTTTTGTCTATGCACTATATGTGATTCTTAGTCAAAAAAGATTGTCAGATATGCAAAAGGATTTTATCAACAACATGACGCATGAGTTCAAGACGCCTATTAGTACTATCAAGATATCAAGTGACGTATTTCTAAAAGATGATAAAATCATAGAGGATGATAGGTTAAACAAATACGCTCTTATCATCAAGGAACAAAATGAGCGACTCAACAGTCAAGTAGAAAAAGTACTTCAGATTGCCAAGCTAGAGAAGGAAAGTTTCAAACTAGAGAAAGAAGCCCTTAACATTCACGATTTGCTTAACAATATAGTCTCAGGAATGGAGATAAAACTCTCCAAAAAACAAGGTCAAATAGAAACCTCACTAGATGCTAGCAACCCTCTTATCCGAGCAGACAAATTTCATTTGGCCAATATCATTCAGAATCTCATTGATAATGCCATCAAATACTGCAACAATCAACCTAATATACAAATCAGCACTACAGAGGTGGATGGAAAACTATCGCTCAAAGTAGAAGACAATGGAATAGGAATACAAAAGGAATATCAGAATAAAGTTTTTGAAAAATTTTTCCGTGTACCCACAGGCAATGTCCATAATGTGAAAGGATTTGGTTTAGGTTTATTTTACATAAAAAATATTTGTGATGCACATGGTTGGAAAATCCAATTGGATAGCGAGTACAACAAGGGCACACAAATTTCTATAGATATATAAAACCGCATTAATATGAAAAATAGAACTTTCCACAATGATTTATCTACTAGTCAAACAAAACTTATGAAAGCATCAATTCTATACGTTGAGGATGATGAGACCCTTAGCTTTGTCACCAAAGACAATCTAGAAATTCTAGGATATGACATCACACATTTTGCTGATGGTCTATCAGCTCAAAATGAAATAAAAAATAATATTAGCGCATATAATTTATGCATACTAGATGTGATGCTTCCAGAAATAGATGGGTATGCTCTCGCTGAAACTATCCGTGAGAGAAATTCCCAAATCCCTATTTTATTCTTGACGGCTAAATCCCTAAAAGACGACAGAATCCATGGACTCAAACTAGGTGCTGATGACTATATCACCAAACCATTTAGTATTGAAGAATTGATATTGAAGATTGATATTTTTCTAAAGCGAAGTCAAGTGAGTAATACCGCAGTGAGTATTTTTAATGTGGGCAAATACGAATTCAATTACAAAAACCTGAGCCTTAAACTTGGTGAAGAAGAAAAGATATTAACACAAAAAGAAGCGGATTTACTAAGGCTCCTCGCAGAGCATCAAAATGAAGTCATGAAGCGATCATTCATTCTTGAAAACGTCTGGGGTGAGGACGACTACTTTTTAGGAAGAAGTCTTGATGTATTCATATCAAGGTTAAGAAAATATCTCAGTAAAGATGACAGCCTCAAAATAAAAAATATTCACGGCGTTGGATTCAACTTCGAGACAAAGTAAGAGACATAAGTCTATTTACTTCTTTTAACTTATAGCTACAGACTTGTAACATATTAGTTACATGAGAAAACCTGGCGTAACACAAATTCTAGCTAGTTGAAAACTATTCATAGCTAAATCAACTATCCAACAAAAATTAAAAATGTCATCTCTATGACTGATTATCATCTGACATGTATCTCTTACATTTTGCGTACTGATGTACAGTCTAATCAGCCCAGTATTGTATTGACATCAAATTAGGATTCTAATTTAATACTATCCGTCAACAGACACTTTTCGCATTTACGGTTTGGTGTTTCATCATTGGTATACTTTTAGTACTCTACATGGAAATTTTAATTGTCGCAGTTGCGTTTTTTTATTTGGACTATGTCCATCATTCTTAATAACCTTAATAAATAAATTTAACTTATGAAACATTTTTTAGGAATTCTCGCTTTGGGCTTTCTTTTGTTAAGCTCTTGTAGTGACGACGAATCATCAGATGCGGGTACAAGCGAATTAAACCTAAGTCTTACGGGATTAGAGAATCTCGGAGATGACTTTGTATATGAAGGATGGATATTAGTAGATGGCGTCCCACAAACTACTGGAATTTTCACTGTAAGTAGCGATGAAGAATTGTCGCAAACTACTTTTAATGTTGATACTGAAATGTTAGAAGCGGCAACAAAGTTTATATTGACAGTTGAACCAGTTGTAGACCCAGATCCAGCACCTTCTGATCAGAAGTATATAGCAGGAGATTTTGTTGGAAATTCAGCTTCAGTATCAACAAGAACAGCTCCAGCTGTAGGTGATTTTTCAGATTCAAGTGGAACCTTTTTTATGAGAACACCAACTGATGAAATAGCTGGGTCAGGCAATAATGGCAACGACCAATACGGTGTATGGTTTGGAACACCTGGAGCCCCGCCAACAGCCAATTTCAACCTACCAGAATTACCGGTTGGTTGGATCTACGAAGGTTGGGTAATTGGCGATGCAGGCCCTATCTCAACAGGTACCTTTACAGGTTTTGGAGGTTTTGATGACTCTAATATACTTTCAGGAACAGAATACAATGTAGGACCTCCTGTACCAGGTGAAGATTTTTTCAACAACGCGCCAAGTGGAGAAACATTCCCAATGGATGTCAGAGGAAGAACAGTTGTGATTTCTGTAGAGCCGGTTCCAGATAACTCACCAGCTCCATTTGCACTAAAACCTTTAGCTGGAATCGCTGGCCCTGAGACTGCACCTTCAGTGCATAATTTTAATCTAAATGTTAATGCAACATTCCCAACGGGAACTGTAACCAGATAATAACAATAGTAAGAAATATATTGAAGGCGGCTTCTGCATAAAGCAGAGGCCGCCTTTATTTTTTACGTAAACTCCCTCTGAAAGAAATGTAAATTTCATTTAGTGCGCGACCCACGAGACGCGCAGAGGACGTTTAGCCTTAGCTAAGCGACTTATAAGCAATTTATACGACTTCTTGACGGCGTACGAAGTGGTTCGCGATGATAAATGGAATAAAAAACTTACAATTTTTGATTACATCTTGAGTGGGGTTAAGAGAGGTGCCCTAATATATGTATACCGTTAGGTAGCTGAGCCGTGTGAAGGGGTGGAATGATGGTATAAAAAAGATAGCCCTGTCCGCTGGCTTATGCCAGACCAAACCCCGATTTTTTCTCGGGGCGCAGGACCAAGTCATGAAACACCTGGCCTGATTGAATGATGCGCAGCAATTTTGGTCCAGCGGACCAAAATAATAAGGGAACTGCTGCACACTTGCAGCAGCACAGACACGCCCAAATAAAAAACAAAATTCTACTTCAAAGCTTCGAGTGCTTGTTCTGCTCTTTTACGCGTATTGTCAAAACTGATCGCTTGGTTGAAGTGCTGCTTAGCGGATTCAAAATCCTCCTGGAGCTCCGCTACCTGACCTAGGTAAAGATGCGCCAAACCAAAGGTTGGGTCGAGTGTCTTAGTGATTTCAAAATGTTTCTTTGACTGATCTAAAGAATCCATCTGAAAATAAGCTAGGCCTATATTGTAAAAAACGGAGGCTTGCTGCTCACCTGATTTATCAGTGATTTCTTTAAAAACAGCTATCGCTTCATTAAACTTCCCTTGTGAACCTAGCACATTCCCTTTTGCCAAATAGGCGCTATAATAGTCTGGGTCCGCAGCTATCGCAGCATCAAAATATTGCAGTGCCACTGGGTCTTCCTTGGCTTCATAAATAAGCCCTAAACGCATGAGTGCCGGAATAAAATCGGAATCTTTATCTACCGCAAGCTTAAATGAACGGATGGCTTTTTCTTCATCTTCAATATCTTCAAAATTGATACCCATCAAATAATAAGAAACGGGATTGAAGCGATCTATTTTTGTCGCTCGCTGCAAAGTGGCAAATGCATCATTGTTTTGCCTAAGGATTATCTGATACTCCCCTAATTTCTGTACTAAATCTATATTCTCAGGATACTTGTAAGATGCTGCCTCCAAAGTTAAGATGGCAAGCCGAGAATTATCATATTCTAAATACGTTTCCGCTAACTTCAGGTGTGCCTCTACCCTAGCAGTATCCATTGCAATCACCTTTTTATAATCAGCAATAGCTTCGTCATACCCTTCTAGTTCGTAATAAAGGTCCCCTCTTTTCTCATACAATTCCGACTTATCTGGATTGGCTTCTATCTCGCGATCCATCTTTTGGAGGGAGGTTAAACCAATCACAGTTGGGACATCCTCCTCTATTGAGGTTTCCACTGAAGGTCCGCCACAATTCATGATACAGCAAACGAAAACAAGCAAGAAAAACGTTATACTCTTTGAAGACATTAAGCTTTATTTATGCATCTTTGAAAAAATACCATATTGGAAACTAATCAATACAAAGTAAAAGTAAGAGATTTTTACAAACTTGCCATCTTGAAAGCAAAGTTGTTTTGTATACTAGTCTACTTAACTGTATTCCATTCTACTTTATCTGCACAGATTTTTGAAGATGTGCAGATTCTCGATATGCCCGGTGTATCTATCAGTATCAAAAAAGTATTAAAGAATAATAATGCTACGTATGTCTATGGACAATATAATGCTCCTTTACAGATCGGCGCCTTCGACTTAGACCATGTAGGTTCTGTTGATTTGTTTTTAATCAAGATGGTTGCAGGGGAAGCAGAGTGGGTGTTTTTTGGAGGGAGTAATGGCTCGGACAGCGCAGTAGATATTCATCTGGACAATAATGAAGATATTATTATCGGAGGAGAATTTTGGCTTGAGGCTCAATTTGGCGACATCACTCTGGTTACAGAAGGAACTACTAAAGCGCTTTTTGTATTGAAGTTAAATCAGAATGGAGAAGTCATCGCTGAACACACCATAAATGGGACTGGAGCTAAAAACATGAGAGGTATTTCTCTTATCGAAGAGTATATTTATGTAAGTGGAAGTTTTAGCGACACTCTATTTTTGCCTTCAGCTGCAGCGGTAGCTTTATCTGATCAGGACATCTTCTTATTAAAACTAGATCAAGTAGCTGGAGAAGGATGGATTCAGAACTATGGCGTAGAGGGAGACAGTGATACTTCAGATTTTTCTTGGGATGAAGTAAATCAGCAATTTGTCGTGACGGGGGAATATCTCGGTCGCATAGCTGTTGCTGACGATACTATCCAAACAAACACTTTCGACCAAGATGTATTCGTAGCAGCATTTTCCATTTTAGGAGAAGGATTGTGGCTAGAAAAAGCAGGTGGGCAGTTTGAAGATTTTAACCTTGCACATAGTCTAGACGATATAGGCAATATTTATCTGACGGGATTTTATAGAGGCATTATTGGCTTTTCGGATGGCAGCGAAATAAATACCGGGGGGCAATTCAATTCAGATGCTTATCTAATTAAATATAATTCCACGGGAGAAAAGGTATGGGCCAGAACTTTAGGGAGTATGCAAGGCAGAGAGACAGGAACAAACTTGGCTTATGCGGATGAGAGAATATTTTTGACGGGTTTTTATGATTTTGCCTTTACTATAGATAATCTAAGTCTTCCAGAAAGCGAATACCTATTCAATGGCCTAGTTGCTGTATTCGATACAGAAGGAAATCTAGATAGAGGTATTCCCTTGATTTGTGATAACACAGTTGTGCCAAATGGTGTAATACCAGATGAAGAGTGCACCTTTGTATATGGAGATTTTGTAGGTACACTAGTTCTTGACCAGCCTTATAACGTTGAAAATTTTTCTGCTTTTCAAGTCTGCATTAGAGATTTGATATTGTCAAGCACTAACATTATGGCGGAGCAATCTATACAGGTATATCCTAATCCAGTCGCTGAATTATTGAATATAAATTTAGAGCGCGATGCTCAGCGAGTCAAGTTGTTTGATGTGAGAGGTGTGCTTATGTACCAGAGCAATGAAAAGAGACTTGCTCATACTATCGATTGCAGTAGACTTGTAAGTGGTATTTATTTTTGGCGCACCGAGTCTGGTGCTGCTGGAAAGATTATAAAAAAATAGGGTACCAAAGCAATGTTTTGTTAACCTCTTGGCACCCCTTAATTTGCGGTTTGTCGTTTTTTCTATTTACTCAATTACTTACTTCAGAAACTTTCCTAACATCCCTGCAACATCATCAATGATATTGCCATCTCCATCCTGATCTAGCAAATTCTTCAACATTCCACCTAGAGGGCTTCCTGAAGCTTTTTGCTCTTGCTGCTGACGCGCTCCTTTCAACAAATCAGAGATGCCAGATGCATCCAAATTATTTTGCTTTTTCTGCTGACCCAATACACCTAATAACATAGGAGCTAGCTTCATCATCAAAGATCCTACTTGATTGGTATTAAGACCGTTATTCTTGCTGATAGCATCAATTACATTCGACTGCTTGTCACCAAGTATGTGCTTCAATATACCTGCACCATTCATAGCGCGTTCGTACTGAGGTTGAGTATTGTTTCCTCCCAAAATATCCTGTAAATTGTCAAGTATTCCTCCGTCATGGTCTTTTTCAAGTGCATTATTCAATGCATTAGCCCCATCTTGGCTTTGCGCATTTCTTGCTACACCTCCTAATAAAACTTCCATAATATTACTTGCAGCGCCTGATGTCTGAGACTTAGTCGCTCCATTTCCAAGCTGTGAAGTAAGAACATCCATTACTCCGCCTGATAGTTGACTCTGTACCAAGTCCATTAAATTGATTGCCATAATTGTTTATTATTATTGTTAAAAATTAAATAGTATTTGTATTGAACAACAAAATCGTAATTTTCTAGTAAAACATGTGCATATGTGCTTGAAAATCAGGATTCAGTGTACCCTTTTGACTATATTTTTGGCGTTTAGTTACTTTTCCCATGGGCAATTCCTTCATACACCAGAAGAAATGGAAGAAATCGTAACAAATACCCCTGAAAAGTATATGATTCAGGAGACTGACAATTTGGGTCCAGAAGCCTTCGCTAATTGTCGTAAAGCTGGTTCTCCTTCAATTCAATTTGATTCTAAAATCAAACAATTCCACCTGAATCCTAAGAAGCTCAGCAAATCGGAGCGTAAGAAAATCAAAAAGAGAAATAAGAAAATACTGAAATCCAATAGCAATTCTGAGGAGCCAATTAACCTAGAAGAATTGGCGAAAAACTACCTAGCCTTACAAGATTTTGATAATGCCCTTTTTTATCATCTCCAGCTCGACAAAGCAAATGCCTTTACTTTTGAAAATGAATATTTCTTAGCCAAAGCCTATCACGAAACAAACAGACCAGAACAAGCCTGGCAACATATCTTCAATGCCAAAATTTTGAGTCCCTATACATTGCTACAATATGAAGCCGATGAAATGAATATTTTAGATAGCTTATTGGTACAAATCCTTCTTAGTAAGAAATTAATCTACCAAGATTGGGGCTTGCAATTTTCGTATTGTATAGCCAATCGGGAAAACAAGACCTTCATTAGTTTTAAATCTCAACCTTGGAGAACATATGCCATCTGCAAATCGGTGTGGCAAGAAGATGAGCAGCATAAGTCAAAAATGAGTACCATTTCGGACCAGTCTTCTTGGATGGTTGAAGAAAAGGAATGCCTTTTGAATGCTTTAGTCTCCTACCTAAGGCATGAAGAGAATAATCCTGAATATCAAGGACTCCAAGAACTTGCCATTGCTTTGGACAATAACTATGTCAAAGAATTCATCCAATATGAAGCCTATGTCGCTAGAAACATTCCTACTCCTGAAGGGCAACCTGACCGGAATATGATAGAACGTTTGAAATCCTATTTTCTTCGCGTTCACACTATCGCAAGCAAATAATACCATATACGCTTTAGATTCTCTATATCTTTTGATATAATTTCATAATTTCGGACAAAAATATTTATGTCTGAAATCAAACATTCAGAAATGGTAGGGAAGGCTTTGCGTTTTGCCTCTCCTTTTTTTCATACGGACAAAAATTTAGTATTCCATAATTTTCAATTCTGTATTGCGCTTTGCCAAAAAATACATGAAATAGCTGCGGCTGAAAAAAGCATTGAAGGTACAGAAATAGATCAAGCAAAATTGGCTGGAATTTTCTACACCTTAGGTATTGCGCAGGATCGTGCTAACCCTGAGCAAAGTGCCCAATCGCTTTGGAAACAATATGTCACACAAGAGTCTACTGACAATAACATTACCCAGAACGTTTCCTCCTCTATAAATGCCTTTTTTGCAGGAAAGAATAAAAGCAACGATGCCGAAAAATTATTAGCAGACGGCATCCATGTACAGACCTACGCACATCAAGATACAGCTCAGACTGCGCTTCATAAAATGGAAGCACTTTCATTTGAAACAGAGGAATTGTCTAATTTGGAATGGAACACAAGACAGCATCAGGCTATCCAAGATGTAAATTTCTTTTACCCATATACAGAACTTAATTACAAAACAACACTCAACCAACAATTGCTTGAGTACACACAAAAAATAAAACGAAACAAAAGAAATGGCCCCAAGTCTTGGGAGCATGAAAAGCTGCGTACATTTCAAAATTTGGAAAGAAGGTTACCCAATGATGCCACGCAAACCTTCTTTAGAGCCAACTTTAGAAACCACATCAACCTTAGTGCTATAGCAGATCAGAAAGCGAATATTATGATCTCAGTGAACGCCATCATGATCTCGGTCTTAATCTCAGTTTTATCCTATAGAAACATTACAGAAACAAACCCGATGATTATTATGCCAGTAGTTATCTTTTTGATGACCGGCTTGACATCATTAATATGTGCAGTGCTTTCTGCTCGTCCAAAGGTCACTCGCTTGAATCGCTCGAATACTCCAAAAGAAGAAACACAAAAGAACATCGTCTTTTTTGGAAACTTCGCTCATATGGACTTAGAACAATACGAACAAGCCATGGATGCCATGTTTAGAGATAGTGAATTGATTTATGGAAATATGACAAGAGATTTGTACTACCTAGGGAAAGTCTTAGATCAAAAATACAAGTACCTCTCTATCTCTTACAATGTATTTATGGTAGGATTTATATTTACTGTGCTTACTTTTATGATTGCCTTTTTAAGTTAAAATTATGGCCAAGAAAAATATCCAGAGACCTCATGCAGAAGATGCTTATAAAAAAGAACTCGACGCACTAAGTAAAATCGATGTAAAAAATAAACCAGCCAATTGGAATTTATCTCCAAAGGCCGTCGTAACTTATATAGTAGGAGGAAAGCTAGACGACGGCACAGAAATAGAAACGAAATATTATGGCGATAGACGACTGATAGAAGTAGCAGTAGCTACCTTGCTAACAGATCGTGCGCTATTGCTATTAGGCATTCCAGGTACAGCAAAGACTTGGTTGTCCGAACATTTGTCCGCAGCTATTTCTGGAACTTCTAAATTACTAATCCAAGGAACCGCAGGCCTTTCGGAAGAGGCATTGCGATATGGATGGAACTATGCAAAACTTTTAGCAGAGGGGCCTTCTGAAAAATCAATTGTAGTATCTCCAGTCTTAAAGGCCATGAAAAGCGGTCAAATAGTAAGGATTGAAGAGCTTACTCGTTTGCCCTCTGATGTGCAAGATTCATTAATCACAGTACTTTCAGAGAAGACTCTTCCTATACCAGAATTAAATACTGAGCAGCAAGCTATCCAAGGTTTTAATGTAATCGCTACAGCAAATGATAGAGATAAAGGAGTCAACGATTTATCAAGCGCACTTCGTCGTAGATTCAATACGGTCGTCATGCCTTTGCCGAAGTCGTTTAATGAGGAAGTGAAAATAGTACAGACTAGAGTTGAAAAATTTGTACAGAAGCTAGACATGCCAAAGAGCAAAGTCCCCGTTGAAGAAATCAATAGATTGATAACCATATTTAGAGAATTGAGATCTGGTGGAACTACAGATGGAAAGATGAAACTCAAAGTACCAGGAAGTACGCTAAGTACGGCGGAGGCTATTTCAGTAGTCAATAACGGTGTTATTCTAGCTGCCCATTTTGGCAATGGCACTATGAGTGCAGCAGACTTAGCAGCCAGCTTAACAGGTGCCATAGTAAAAGATCCAAAAACGGATGAAGTAGCTTGGAAAGAATACTTAGAAACGGTCATCAAGGATAGAAAAGAATGGAAAGATCTTTATGAAGCATGTAAATCAAAGTAAGTGCATAAGGTTTTTGGAATCAGACATCATGGACCAGGCTCTGCTAAAAACGTATTGCGTGCTTTAGAAGAGTTTCAACCTGATTGCATTTTGATAGAAGCGCCTGCAGATGCTGAAAAAGTCATCCCCTTGAGCGCGCATAAAAAGATGAAGCTGCCGCTAGCCATCTTAATTTACAATCCAGCCGATTTCAACCAAGCTGCATTTTACCCATTTGCAAAATTCTCTCCAGAATGGCAAGCTCTTCAATATGGACATAAGCATAATTTGGAAATGGGCTTTATCGATTTGCCTCAATCCCAAGGACTCCTCCTCCCAGAAGAAAATGAATACTCCAATGATCTAGACATTACAGACCCTTTAGGTAACCTAGCTAAAATAGCTGGCTTCAAAGACAGTGAACGGTGGTGGGATTTCACTTTCGAATACGCAGAAAGTGGAATGGAAATTTTCGCGCTGATTGAAGATATGGTATCGGCCTTAAGAAAAGAAATAATAGATCAGGAGCGCGAAACATTATTGAGAGAAGCATACATGCGAAACCAAATTCGCAATGCCATAAAAAACAACTATGATAGAATCGCAGTTATTTGTGGCGCATGGCATGTTCCTACATTAAATGATTTATCACTCTTTACCTTGAAAGAGGATAGAGCATTACTTAAAGGCTTAAAAAAAATAAAAACAGAAGCGACATGGATTCCATGGACATACGAGCGCCTCGCTCGTTCTGGAGGATATGCCGCGGGTGTGGACTCCCCTGCTTGGTATGATTTAATTTTCAATTCCAAAAAAGACAGCGCGACACGATGGCTGACCAAAGCAGCTAGACTTCTACGTAAAAATGGACTAGACGCTTCCTCTGCAAATATCATAGAAGCAGTAAATCTTTCCAAGCACTTGGCTGCTATGAGAGATATTCCACTCCCTGGATTGCTCGAATTAAAAGAAGCGGCCTTAAGCACTTTATGTAATGGCCTAGATATCAAATTTAACTTGATCGAAAGAAAGTTGGTAATCGGAGATAAAGTTGGCCGACTTCCCAAAAGTGTTCCTACCGTCCCATTGCAGAAAGATGTTCTACAGCAAATAAAAAAAGCAAGATTGAGCAAAGAATACAATAGCTCTGAAGCCACTACTAAGAAACTAGACCTTCGTAAACCAACTGGACTGCTTGGGAGCAAATTAATTCATAGGCTGTCTATTCTAGATATCCCATTTGGAAAAGCACGGAAAGGATCTCGCTTCGCTACGGGTTCCTTTAGTGAAACATGGAAACTAAAATGGAAACCTGAATACTCCATACGAACGATCGAAGCGAGTATGTGGGGCAATGACGTTGCAGAAGCTGCACGAAACTATGTAGTCCACAATGTGAGAAACGAATCTAAACTGGAGCGCCTATCCGAATTATTAGAGAAAGTCCTCAAAGCAGATTTACCACTAGCACTATCTTCCCTTTTACAGCAGATAAGCCAGTTGGCCGTATTGCAATCTGACACTAATCAGTTGATGGTACTCGTCCCTCAACTCATAGATGCAATGCGGTACGGCAGTACCAGAAAATTAGATATCCACCAGATTGAAGAAATACTTAAGAATGTATTGCCAAGGATAATGATAGGCTTACCTGCGACTTGTATTGGCATCAATGAAGACCAGGCCAATGAGATCTATGAAAAAATCCAACGTCTAAATCATAGTATTTTCGTTTTGAAAAATGCAGACTATATCCATGATTGGTATCAGGTCCTAATCAAAATTGCTGAACAGGCGGGCAGTCATACGATGCTTAATGCTTTGACACATCGTATTTTATTCGAACGCAAAATCTATAGCTCTGAAAAGGTATCCAAAAGAATGCACTATCAATTGTCTTCAGGTGCCCAATCCATGGAGCAGGCACTTTGGATAGAAGGGTTTCTGTACGGTTCTGCCATGATATTAATACATCATTTCCCATTTTGGAAAATCGTAGATGACTGGCTAGACGAAGTAGAAGAAAATCACTTCATGGAAATTGTACCCGTACTACGCAGAACTTTTGCAGAATTTACTCCAGTAGAAAAAAGAAAACTAATCCACTACGCTCGAAATGGAAGACACGAAAAACCAACAGAAAAAAGAAGCCTCAATCAAGAGCGTATTAGAGTGATTATGCCCGTTTTGGAAAAGATTTTTATTGACAAGTAGAAGTTGTCTATTCTTCTTCTGAAGAAGCATTATCAAGCCCATCACCGAAATCATCGCCCACTTCACCATCGCCTTCTTCTTCATCCATGACAGTTTCTCCCTCCTTTCGCTCTAGCCAAAAATTATTAGTACCAGGACGTTCAGTCAATTCGACTTTCTGCATGTTGAGTAACTCAAGCAAACCTAAGAAAGTAATCACTGCGTGCATTCGATCTTTACATCCTCCAAATATCTCAGAAAATTCCTTGCGCTCTCCTAAACGCAACAAATTTATGATAAAGATTTGCTGATCACGTATTGTGTAGGCATAGGTATATACTTTATGGACAGTTTTATTTTTATTATCCTCCATACGCTGCATAACGCGCTCGAAGGTTTTCATCAACTTAAATAAAGTCACAGACTCCAATTCCATATCTACTAAGGCAGTCTCCGCTATCTTTCTAAGTTCATTGTTTGTATTTCCTCTCTTCTCTCTTTCACTTCGAGTCAGTTCTAGATCTCTAAACTGGTTGAGCACGCTTTTGTAGCGCTTGTATTCAAGCAGGCGATTCACCAATTCATCTCTTGGATCTATCTCGTTGCCCTCTTCATCTATCTCCTTTCTTGGCAGGAGCAATTTTGCCTTGATACGCATCAATGTCGCTGCTACTAGAATAAATTCACTGGCCAAATCAATGTTCATCTCTTCCGCCTTGCGGATATATTCTAGAAATTCTGCCGTAATATTTGAAATTGGAATATCATGAATATCTAACTCATCTCGCTCTATAAAGAATAAAAGCAGGTCAAAGGGCCCTTCAAACTGGGGTAATACTATATTGTACGTATCCTGCATATCTATTCTGTATATTTTATTTACTTTGCAAAAGTACTAAAATACTGATATCCGCTTGAAAAAGACCCTATATTTAATTCCTACTCCACTGCATGAAGATACCTTGAGCTGTCTCCCCGCCCATACTATTGAGGTAATCCATAGCCTAGATGTATTTATTGTAGAAAAAGCCAAGACTTGCAGACGTTTTATTAGCAAAACTAAGCCGCCAATGGCCATCCACGATATGATATTTGTGGAGCTAGACAAGCATAACCCTGGTGCTAATTACTCTATTATTAAGGACTTATTTATGGAACATGAGCGAGTCGGATTTATGTCTGAGGCGGGTTGCCCAGGCGTAGCAGATCCTGGTAGTGAATTTGTTTGGCAGGCACATAATCAGGGAATAACAGTGGTGCCTTTGACAGGACCATCTAGCATTCTATTGGCATTGATGGCATCTGGTCTGAATGGACAGAATTTCCATTTTCATGGCTATCTATCTCCTAAAAAAGACCAGCTCAAAAAAGACATTCAGCGTCTGGAAAAAACATCCCGACCGAGGTCTTGTACTCAGATTTTTATAGAGACTCCTTATCGAAACAAAGCGATGATTGAGTCCTTATTCCGCACCCTCAATCCAGATACCAAGCTTTGTATAGCAGCTAATATTACTGCCCCTGATGCCTACATCCAAAGCCATACGGTTAAGAAATGGAAGCAAACTACCTTGCCAGATTTACATAAGATACCTTGTATTTTTCTCTTATTGGGAGGGTAAAAAAACTACATTTAAGACAAATGATAATGATGACTTGCTTGCCAGACGAATGATAATGATGTTTGGGGGCCATCACGCCAAAGAGGGCGTGACCGGGTCATCCGCTGTATGTCATATTTTTTTGCCTCGCTATTGTACAGACAGGGCATGCCCCGTCTCTACCAACCCCACCGCACAAAAAAATATGCCATGCCGCTTCTACCCCTTGTCCAAAAAATTAATAAACCTAAACCAATCTACCCTTTCACAAGCTTTCTCCCTTCATCTGTAAATACCTCCAAATCCGCTAGCAATAATTTAGCTTGTACAGACATGTTTTTGAGCGATTCTACATTCTGTTCTAGCTTTTGACGGATACTACTGGCAACCAAGACCATGTGAAAATCGTTGCCATTTTCAAGAACAGCAGTTACCTTATTGATAGCTTTATCTGCCTCATCAAAAGTAGCCTTCCACTTGATTTCTAGTTGTTTATTTTGCGCCAACTCGCTTTTACGTAGCTCTTCATTATTGATAGACCCACTCAAAGAATTTAGCTCATCAAAATATGCTGTTGAACTTTTGTCAATGTTCGCAAAATCTTTTTTCAGCTTATCATAACGATTCATAATAGAGCGCCATTCCTTTTCAAAATCCTTGGAAACTTGAGGAATATCTGGGTTTTCTTCTAAAAGGGATTCTCCAGCTTCTTCCAAACTCTCTACCAAATTGGTACTCAACTTCCTTCTATTCTTATCGAAGGAATCCAGGTTGGACTTCAAAACCTCACCAGTCTTTAATGCGGAATTTGTCGTCCTTGATCCGCATGACGGTAAAATCAACACCCCAATCATGCAAAACATCAAATAGCTAATGTGCTTCTTCATTTTATTTATTTTTATTTCTTATTAGTATAGAAACTTGAATATCAAGCAACCACGATTATCGTTTAGTTATTTCATGTACAAATATCTGACTATTTTTTTGACAATTTGGCTTTCTGAAAACATTCTTTCCAGATACATCAAGAAAAAGATGTTGTGTATCTAAGATTTTAGCAAATTTAAGACTAGCTAGGCATTATTTATGCAAGTTTTCCGTTATAATCACGCTGTGCGAAGCATGGAAACCACTAATTAGCGTACCTTTACCCGCATATTGATCAAATAACTAAGAAATATAGTGTTCCCGTGAAAAATTTATTTTTACTCATATTCTGTTCTGTTTTTGTGATGACTAGTGTGGAAGCCCAACAAGGATGGGAAGCTGGAGTTTGGTTAGGTGCATCACATTACTTTGGTGACCTTAATACCGACAATGAAATTAATGATCTAGGAATTGCAGGAGGTGCCTATGGAAGATACAATTTCAACAATCGACTTGCCCTCAAGATGGGTCTAAGTGGCGGTGAAATTGGTGGTAGTGATACAAATTCTGAAAACAACTTTGAGATACAAAGAAATCTAAATTTTGAGTCTCTTATCGTAGATGCTGCTACCCAATTCGAATTCAACTTCCTTCCATACGACCATGGGAGTAAAAAGAACTGGTTTTCACCATATCTCTTTGCTGGTTTCAATGTATTCTACTACAACCCTACTACAGAACTTGATGGAGTCATCCATGAACTAAGACCATTAGGCACAGAAGGACAGTTTATAGCAGAAGAGTATACCACTATAGATGCAGGCCTGGTGTATGGTGCAGGATTGAAATTTTCTTTAAATTATATCTGGAGTTTAGAAGTCGAGATAAGCTCAAGAAGATTATTTACAGATTATTTGGATGATGTGAGCACTGAATACCCAGAATTTGATGACCTTGAAAACCTTAGAGGCCCTATAGCTGTGGCTTTATCTGATAGATCTGGAGAAATCATAGAAGTACCTATTGGAGAAACTGGAAGACAAAGAGGCAATAGTACTAACAACGACTTTTATGCCTTTATTGGAGTCAGCTTAGTGTACTATTTTGGAGATATTGCATGTCCAGGAATCACGTACTAATACCTTTTCTTCCTTTTACTTATTCAAACAAACCATTATTACCCTTTTCTTGAGCATTGCGTATATTTATACCCAATGACAACCCAGACTACATTTTCCTTAACACCGAGGCCAAGAGGCTTCCATTTGATTACGGATGAAGTATTATCTCATTTAGGACCACTTCCTGATGTAGGCATTTTACATTTATTCATCAAGCATACTTCAGCTGGCTTGACGATTAATGAAAATGCAGACTCCTCGGTTAGAGTAGATTTCGAAACTGTTTTCAATAAGTTGAGTCCAGAAAATGATCCCGACCTTACACACACACAAGAAGGTCCTGACGACATGCCTGCTCATATCAAAGCTACACTGACAGGACATAGCGTACAGATTCCAATAAGTAATAAAAAGCTCAACTTAGGCACATGGCAAGGTGTTTACCTTTGTGAATTTAGAAATCAGGGTGGTAGTCGAAAATTGGTAGCTACCATTATACAATAAACTAAATGGAAATAGTCTGGGAAGGATTTAAATACGGCTTACTACTTACTATCATGGTAGGGCCTATATTCTTTGCCATCATCCAAACTGGAGTAGAAGAAGGATTCAAAGCAGGTGCAACAGTAGGTTTTGGAATTTGGTTTAGCGACTTACTGTATATATTATTTGTATACTGTAGCGTTGCCTATGCTTCGGAGCTCATTCAAAATAGAACTTTCACACTGAGCACAGGACTTATAGGAGCAGCTATACTTATAGCCATTGGCATTGGCGTTTTTTTGAGCAAAGCTCCTAGCTTTGAACATGCTACAGAAACTAAGCGCCACTCTTCTTACTTCAATTTATTCACTCGAGGACTTTTAATAAACACCATCAATCCATTTACCATCTTTTTTTGGTTTAGTGTAATGTCAACCATCGTTGTGAATAACACTCTAAGCACCGCTCAAGCCTCTTTGTTCTTTGGAACCATCATGGGTACTATTATAATCACCGACTTGATAAAAGCCTACTTGGCAAAAAGAATAAGCAACAAACTCACTCCATCTCATATTGCAATGACTAGAAAAATAACAGGAGTTATTTTAGTCCTTTTCGGTTTAGGTATTTTGGTAAGAGTATTGGTATAAGCCAATAAAAAATAGGCATCTCGAAATGAATCGAGATGCCTATTTTATTTTATTGCTAAATTAGGTCTATTAGTTGTCTTGCTTAGCGAAGACCTTCTGTAAAAGATCTGTCGTTCTAGATCCGACATTAGTTCTAATATCTGCTTCCTTCTTTTCAACCATACCAAACATACCTTTCAAAGCTTGCTTAGTTACGTAATCCTGTAAATCTGGATTTGCCTTCTTGATAAAAGGAATCTTATTGTAGGCAGTTACCGCTTTTGTCCAATAATCGGTCGCATTTACTCTATCCAAAGAAGTCTTAACTTTTGGCGAAAAAGCTGTATACAATGGTTCAGTTGTCACTCGCTGCAAATAGTTTGTAGCTGCGTTATTTTGCCCCATCAAAATATTTGTCGCATCTGCGAAAGTCATCTGCTTAATTGCATTTACAAAAATCGGCTTAGCAGACTTTGCTGCATCAGTAGCTGCTGCATTTAATAATTTGACCATTTCATCTTCTACCAAATTGAAACCTGGTAAGACCTTTAACTTATCCGTCACTTGTCTTACCTCAGCAGGTAATAGTATCTTATATGGGCTATCCAAAAATCCATTCACAGCAGAAAGCTTTTGAACACCGTCTCCTACTCCAAACTCTAAAGCCTGCTTCAAGCCATTTCCAATATCAAGATTAGAAAGCGTATCAGTAGCTAAAACAGTATCTAATGTTCTTTGCAGTGTAGCCGCATCGCATGCCATCAAAGAAGCACACATTAGTAAGGCAAATAATTTCTTCATTTTTATTGATTTGTGTTAAATTAATAAAGAACGGTCACTTTTCCTTATGCAGAGGTATTGTTTGAAGACCACTAAATATACCGCTCAACAAACAAACGCATATATTATGCCTAATAAACGTTATCGGTATCTTAATTTTTTGAAAGGTAACAAATTTAATGGGCTTCCTATCCATATTCTGACAAACATGCTTCACACAGACAGTCTTTGAAATCCTTTTTTAATCTCGTGGCTATTGATTCTGATATAGTATATTGGTGACACCAACATGAGGCATTGCTATGACACAAAAACGCCTTTTGACAGCGAGAACAGCGCTTTCCATATTGATTGGAAATACTTACTTGAGAAGCATAAATCGATCCTCCTAGCGGCGGATTCAACTTCTCCAACACGATGTCGACGCCTTGAATGCTGGGGTAGTATTCAGTTAATTTCAACTCTATTTGAGTCACCACATACTCTAGCAATTTGGAAGGCACCTCCATCACCTCCTTACAAATCTCGTATATATTTTCATAGTTGACTGTATCCGTAAGTTCGTCGTTATGGCCGGCTTTAGTAAAATTCACTTGTACTGTTACATCCAAATTGTAATGCGCCCCCCAAATTCTTTCCTCTTCATAATAGCCATGATAAGCAAAGAACTTCATTCCTTTTAATGTAATTGTATTCATAGCTCGCTGCTTAAATTTTCTTAACCTTCTCAGGATTGTTTTTAATAAACGACTCCCAAGAGCCTCCTTTCATACCGGCTAATGGAGAACTAGCCTGATAATAATGACACACCGCCGCGCCTAAGGCATCCGTCTCATCTAATTTCTTGCCCTCTAAGGAAATCTTTAGTATGCTGGATAACATAGCACTTACTTGCTCTTTGGAGGCATTTCCATTCCCTGTGATAGACTGCTTTATTTTTTTGGGAGAATATTCAACAACATCAATATCACAACTCATCGCAGCCGTAATCGCAGCTCCTTGCGCACGGCCTAGCTTCAGCATGGATTGTACATTCTTACCATAGAATGGTGCTTCCACTGCCATGCAAATAGGCTTGTAAGTTTGTATTTCAAAATTGATATTCTTGAAAATGCTGAGCAACTTCTCGTGATGATTTTCCATTTGAGTCAAAGTAATCACTCCACTGTCTAATAAGCGCAGCTCCTTCTTATACACTTCAATAATCCCATAGCCTGTATATTGAGTACCAGGGTCAACTCCAAGTATAGTATAAGGCTTGTTATGTTTAGGAAGAGCTTTCAAATTGTACTATTGATATAATCGAGTAGGGTAAAGTTAGAGAAATTCTCTCTAACTTTATCCCTCTCACAGAACCGTGCGTACGGACCTCGTACACGGCTCCTGTT